>JBBDND010000176.1:0-3404 GCA_040877865.1 Bacteriovoracaceae bacterium
TCTCGGAGTCAATAACGTCTTGGGGATAGGCGACTTTCAACATTCTTGTGGAATCGTCATACATATAACAGCAAGAGTCGTCGCAATGCCCACCGGGGTCATTCCAGCTAACATTTGTGGATTCACACAAGCCATACCACGCGTTTGCGTCGGAGCAAGTGTAACTGGCAGGTGTCAAGCGCTTGCAAGAGCCTGCAGGATCGTGCAGCCCTTCGCCATTTTTACCCTTTTTTGGATTTTCCATGTCGATTCGAATATGTTCGATTTCTTTAAATGGAATAAACGACGGCATGCGGGTCACGATAATTTGTTTTGCGGCCTGGAAGTCGCTGTTCTCAAGGTCATCATGGCTCATGGTCCAGTTTAAATAAGGAGGATCTGGATGTTCGTCATAAGACAGAAATTGCATGAACGCCCACCGATTTTGGCTCCACAAGTCGTTGTCGTTCATAACTTCCGGAACGGAATCAATTTTCATCCGCGTCACAGTCTTGTTTAAGCTTGGAGGCGTTTTGGTAATGAAGTCTTCAATCTGGCCAATGCCGTCGCCGTTGCCGTCAAAGGAGCTTACAAATTGAGCGCAACCCGCGGCGCTTAGTCCGGAATCGACACAGAAATTGATGAGATCTTGTTTTAAAATTGTGTCCGCTTCAGCGTCTTCTTCCGTAAAAAAATATGCGCTTGGCTCTTCAGTTAACAGCAAAGGAGTGCGGTAGTTTAAACACTTAAAGTTTGAGACATCCAATTTTAGTCTTTGTCGGCTCCAGTCGTTGGTTCCGTCGGCAAATTTTCTAATCCAGTTTCCACCGGCGCAAGTTCTGGCCCCGGTGTCGTGAATAAGTTTCCATTGATTCGAATCCAATATATTGGGATCGTTGTCGCTGGCGCTGGCGGGGCGTCTAGCGGTAAGTCTCGAGCTGAAGAGTCCCAATCCATCTTTCCCCGCCAATTCTAAATCTGGATTAAGTTCGACTTGCGGCAAGCTGACCGCGTAACGAGAGTAGCGCTCGGGGCTGTTTGGTTGAAAACCTCCATAGATATCGGTTCTAAGGCCGATTGATTCGGGCACGCCTGGAACGTCTTCTGTGTACATGGTGATGTCTTTGCCTGTTTGCCTGACGCACCGGTTATTGCGCATATTATAGCTGTTATAGGCGTCCAGCTCTTCTTCGCTAGGATCTAGCGTTAGAATAGGCTCTCCCTTTTCTTGTCCGCAAACAAGGTATTCTTCCCAGTATTTTCTTTCTGGAGTGTTGCCAAACAAGCGTGGCTGCAACAAGTCTAAAACTTCATAGTGCTTATAGTTGGGCGCGCAATCCAAATCGGTGTGGCAAACAGAGCCCGCTCTCCTAAAACAAGCGTTTTGAACCAAGGTCGGCTCAAGCTGGGTGTCGGAAGAAGCGAGAGTTCTGGCCTCTATTGTTTTAAAGGCGGAGTTCTCCCGAAGTTGTTCTTCGGTTAAAGCGTAGACATTCAAGATGTCCGAATCAATTGCTTCCAGGCCGCACATGTTTTTCTGAGTGGAGTAATATTTTGTCACGTCGGCTTTACTGTCAAAAAACCAATCTCTAAAGGAGTCTTGAGCTAAATATTCTTCTCCCGGAGCCACATTTAAATACTCGTCGCTTAAATGAACGTAATTTCCATCGGAGCCGAGCATGGGACAAGAGCTATATCTCAAGCTGGTGAATAGGGCGGAGTTGCATCCGGAAATCTGAGAAATAAAATCCGTTCTAAACTTTGAATCTTTTGATTGATGTTGCGCCAGTTGATCGAAGTTTTTAGTGGAGCCGCCGCCACCGTCATAATCGGGCAAAGATTTGCCTGGCCGGCACAATCCCATTGTTCCGGCGGCTGAGCCGTCTATTAACGAGATATTGTCCTCGAGAGCGGTTTTGGCGCTGCCGGGCAACTGACTGCCTGAAGCGGTTACAATATAGTCTTTGGGCCTTCCCAAAACATTCGCGTCCTGGCCAAAATAATGATTTTTACTTTCCAAAATGGAATCTAAGGGAGCGCCAAATCTTGCCACTTCTTTATTAAAGTCGCTGGTTTGAATACCGGCGCAATAAAAGTTGGGAGCGCAGGCCAAGGCTTTTCTTTGGTTTACGTCAGTGATGTTTTGCAAGTCGGCGCGACAAGGAGCTCCGGCTCCTCTATACACGCATCTTTTTGAGCTGGATCCGGGAGGCAATTGTCCTTGTTGTAAAAATTGAACAAGCGCTCCGTCTCTTTCGTCGCCGGCGATTTCTTTGGCGCCGATGGGATCAAAGTTTGGCCACTTGGTTTTGTATTGGAAAACGTCAACACAGGAATATTCCCAACCAAGTTGGCTGATGCAATGAGAGTCCGTCTCGCATTCATGATACTTTTGGCAAAGGCCCGCCTCGTTTTGATGAGCGCTGTTGATCTGCTCCTCTGGATCGTAGTCGTACTGGGCGGCGGTAGTGATAAAATCGTACTCCTGCACGCTGACGACATGGTCGGTGGGAGAGGCAAGGTCGGCAAAGGGAGAGTTGATCGCCAAGAAAAGCTTATTGCTGGTGGCGCGAACTTTTCTTCCCTTGCCAATGGCAAACCAGGTGACTCCGTCAAAAGAGCCGATTAAAGCTCCGCGGTTAAATCCATGCCAATCTCTTTGATATCCGTTTATATAGAGGGCCGCTTGAGTTTGCAGCCTGGCCAGTCTTTGCTCGGAAACATCCCCTTTGCCAGAATGGCCGTAAGGAATCATGGTGGGAGGCAGCCAACAGGCCCGCCCAAAAATAGCGTCTTCATAATTGGCAAAACTTGAATTTGTTCCCCACTTGTCTCTGCTGGTGGTAAAGCCCGACGCCCTAACGCCCAGCCCGTTTTGAGTGGAGGGGAAAGGACTAAAGTTGGTGAACCAGCTGTCTTTGCCGCAAGTGGGGCAGGCGGTGTAATAGCCATCTAAAGCCGCGATGTAATAAACTTTGTCAAACTCCAACTCGACAACTTTGGCGGGACGGGCCTGGTCCAGATTGAACGTCATTTGGCCCAACACAGAGTTCATATTAAAAGCCCCGTTTAGCGGGAAAAGATATTCGTCGTCCAGGTATTGAAAAGGCTCGCCTTCTTGCTCAATAGAAGAAAAGTTTTCTTGCGAGCTGTATGGATCAATTTCTTGATTGGCGTCGTTAAAAAATCTGTGGGGAGCGGAACGCGAGCTGACCGGAACCTCAAGGTCTTGAAAAGGAAGCTGATTGTCGTGACTTGGAGGCGTCACGCATTCAACACTTGCAACGCTGTCAGTGTCATTGCCTAATGAGTCTTTTTCATAAACCAACTTGTAAGTGTAGGCCGGGCAAAAATCCACCATGACGGCAAGGTCGTCCTTCTCGGCGCAGCCGCAGTTTGTGTAGAGTCTATTCATCACGGATTCA
>JBBDND010000177.1:0-3369 GCA_040877865.1 Bacteriovoracaceae bacterium
TAAAGATCAAAAGATCTGGGCAAAAGCGGTCTTGTCCAACGCCAACTTAAGGACCACGATTCTAAAAATGGCGGGAAAAGAAAACTTTTCTAAAGAGTTTATTAAAAAAACAGAAAATGTTCGAATGAACTCTTCATCTTGCCAAGTGTACATGGGTCTAAAAACCGGCGAGGCCATCCCCTTTATTGGCGATTTGGTATTCACTTCCACCTGCCCTGTTTTTGACACGGAAAAACTGCTGGCAAAAGACATCACTTCCAGAACTTTTTCCATTTACTACCCGGAAGGGCGCCCCCAAGATCCGTTAAAAAAATACGCCATAGTCTCTTCAACCAACGCCAAGTGGGAAGACTGGGCAAACCTGGACGAGCAAGAATATAAAGCCGAGAAAGAAAAGATGATAGAGGAAACCATAGCCTCTTTAGAAAGATTTTTGCCCGGCATCCGGCAAAAGCTCGATTTTGTCGAAGCCGCAACTCCAAAGACCGTGCAAAAATTCACCCGCCACCACCAGGGCTCCTCCTTTGGCACAAAATTCGAAGGTCTGGATGTGAGCATGAACCTGCATAAACAAACGCCAGGACTTTTTCACGCCGGCAGTGTCGGAATCATCATGAGCGGCTGGCTTGGAGCCGCAAATTACGGTGTTATCCAATCCAATGAAGTGGAAAGCTGGCTATATCACCTTGAGAGCGCCAACAAAATCTCGCCGGCAAAAAAGTTTAAACAAGAGGATCAACATGAAAGAATTTGAAAACCAGACAGCGATAGTCACGGGGGGCACCAGAGGAATTGGGCAAGGAATCTCCCGAGCTTTTCTTGAGCGAGGAGCCAAAGTTGTGGCGACCTACGCCTCAAACGACACCGCGGCATATCACTTTAAAGAGAGCATGGCCGCTCTTGGAGAAAATTTAATTTTAAAGAAATTCGATGTTTCCTCCCACGCGGCCTGCGAAATTTTTTTCAAGGAAATTTTGGAGGAAGTTGAAAAAATAGACATATTGGTCAACAACTCCGGAGCAAGAAAAGACAACTTGACCGCCGCCATGAGCGAAGAAGATTGGGACCGCATTTTAAACGTGAACTTAAAAGGGACGTTCAACATGTCAAAGTTCGCGACCCTTCACATGATGACAAATCGTTACGGGCGGATCATTAATATCTCCTCCATCGGCGGAGCCCTTGGACTTCCCGGACAGGCGAACTACGCCGCTTCCAAAGCCGGCCAAGTCGCCTTGTCAAAATCGCTTTCTAAAGAAGTGGCAAAAAGAAAAATCACCGTGAACAATATCGCCCCGGGCTTTATAGAAACCGAGCTGATCGAGGACCTGTCCGAAGAACAGACAAAGCAATACAAGGCTCAGGTTCCCATGAAGCGCTTTGGCAAGGTTGAAGAAGTCGCGGACACAGTTCTCTTTCTTGCCTCCAAAAAAGCCAGCTACATCACCGGCGCCACGATAGAAGTCTCCGGTGGCCTTTAATGAACCCCGTCGATAGAATACCCCAGAAAGAGCCTTTCCTGTTTGTGGACAACGTCATTGAGCGGACAAAAAACTCTATCGTGACCGAAAAGAAAGTCACCGGGCTTGAAGACTTTTTTAAAGGACATTTTCCGGGCAACCCGATTATGCCAGGAGTTCTTCTTTGCGAAGCGTGTTTTCAAAGCGGGGCCCTTTTAATGAGCTACCAAGGCGAGGGCATTGAAAAGAAAACAGCGGTGGTTTCTCGCGTGCAAAACGCCAAGTTTAAAACAATGGTCAAACCCGGCGACACGCTTAAGATAAAAGTGGAGTTAAAAGAACTAATGGGCAACGCGGCTTTTATGAAAGGAGTTGTCTCTGTTGAGGAAAAAAAAGCGCTTGTCTTGGATTTTGCGGTCACGCTGGTGGAAAATCAATGATCAATCTAGAAAATAAAACCTATTACATCGCCGGCGTGGCGAATAAAAAAAGCGTCGCCTTTCACGCGGCAAAAGGGCTGATACGCGCCGGCGCGAAGTGTGTGTTTTCCGCTCAAAACGAACAAAATCTGCAAAAAGTAAAAGAGCTCTTTCCTGAATCAAAGGCTTTTTTATTGGATATTGAAAACAATAAGCAGCTTAAAAACTTGGCAAAAAATGTGGGAGAAGAAATCGACGGATTTTTACACTCCATGGCGTTTGCCAATTTTTCTGAAGGGCCAAAACCTTTTCATGAGACGAAGCTTGAAGACTTCCTCCAGGCCTGTCACATCAGCTCTTTTTCTCTGGTTCAAATGAGCAACGAGCTCAAAGACCTGCTTAAAAAAGACGCAAGTGTAGTGACAATCTCCATCTCCAACACCTTGGCCACCTCATACGGATACCTTGGCCCAATCAAGGCCATGTTAGAAACAACGTGCGCTTACCTTGCGAAATCATTTAGCGATTTTTCCAACATCAGGTTTAACAGCGTGGCCGCCGGTCCGTTAAAGACCTCCGCCAGCGCGGGAATCCCCAACTACATAGAAAACTATCTCTATAGCGAAGAGCTTACCCTTCGCAAAAAAAACCTCTCCACCGAAGAAGTGGCCAACGCCGCCATATTCTTGCTTTCGCCTTTATCTTCCGGAATCAATGCCACAAACATGCTGGTTGACGCCGGCATGCGCTCCAATTACTTTGATCAAAAGATTGTTAAAGGCTTTTCCAAGCTATAGATTGTTCCAAATGTCCTTATAACGATTAAGATCTTTCCATGACAAAATATGTTTGGTTCCTCTTATTATTTTCGTCTTTTGCATGGAGCCACGGCGGGGAGCGCGGCGATTCTCTTGGAGTTCACAGCTGGAACTTTGAATGGCATATATGGGCGGGTCTGGGAGCTTTGGCGACGTTGTATTTTGCGGGTTGGACCAAGGCTCGAAAACGCAAACTCTCCCGCGGTCAATCGTCCCGCTTAAATTTGTTTTTCTTTGCGGCGGCAATGGCGGCGCTGACCGCATCTCTTGTCTCTCCCATTGACGCCTATAGCGATGTTTTGGGCTGGGTTCACATGGTTCAGCACACCCTGCTTCTGATGGCGGCCGCGCCCCTGCTGGTATTGGCCGCCCCCGGTTTTTACGCCACGTTTGTTCTGCCAAAAACAAAAACCCTAAAATTTGGCGTCTTTAAAAAAATCTACCGTTGGGCGCTAAAGGCCAGCCGCTTTAGCCGGCCTGTTATGATCTGGCTTTTATACGCCCTGACCTTGTGGGTGTGGCATCTTCCAAAATTTTACGAGGCGGCTCTTGCAAATCCTTTGGTACACGACTTTCAACATTTGGGTTTTTTCGCCGCTTCTTTTCTTTTTTGGCGGGTGGCCTTGGATCCTTACGGGCAAAGAATACATCCCGCCGTGGGAGTTCTTTATC
>JBBDND010000178.1:0-18465 GCA_040877865.1 Bacteriovoracaceae bacterium
CTTCTTTGGGAGTCACTAAGTCCCGATTTGAAGAGCTGGAGCTTTTTAACAAAGTCTTGTACTTGATTGAAAGTCAATATTACCGGGATGTGGACACCAATAAACTTATTGAAGGCGCCATAAAGGGAATGATGGACACTTTGGATCCGCATTCCGCTTTTTTAAATAAAGACTTTTTCACTAAAATGCAAAATGACACGGATGGCGAGTTTGGCGGCTTGGGGATCGAAGTCACTCAAAAAGACGGAATTTTGTATGTCGTCACTCCTATTGACGACACCCCCGCTTTCAAGGCGGGGATTAGACCTAAAGATAAAATCATTGAAATCAATCACGAGCAAATCATCGGGTTGACCCTTGACGAGGCCATTGAAAAAATGAAGGGAAAGCCCGGAGCTGAAATTCATTTAGGCATCTCTCGCGAGGGGGCCAAGGGAGTGAAGCATTTCACTCTTAAAAGAGAAATCATAAAAATAAAGCCGGTGAAATCGGCTTTAATTAGCGACCATTACGCCTTTATCCGGCTAACCCAGTTTCAACGAAGGGCGGCTTCGGAGATTGAAAAGTCTTTGAAAACTTTAAAGAAAAAAGCGAAGAAAAACGGAGGACTAAAAGGAATTGTGCTCGACCTTCGCTCCAATCCGGGCGGATTGCTGGATCAAGCTGTCGATGTTTCATCCCTGTTTTTAAAAGAGGGGGTTGTCGTTTCAACAGAGGCTCGCGATCCTAACAACAAAGATATCCGCTATGTGAAAAAGTCTGGCTATAAAGATTTAAAAACTCCCATCGTGGTGCTGGTGAATGGAGCGTCCGCTTCGGCTTCTGAAATTGTCGCGGGAGCGCTGCAAGACCATAAAAGGGCCATCATCATGGGAAGTCAGACTTTTGGGAAAGGTTCTGTGCAAACAGTGGCCAAGATCGACGAAGAAAACGGCGTGAAGTTAACTATCGCTCAATACATGACTCCCAAAAATCGAAAAATCCAGGCCTTGGGAATTGAGCCAGACATCGCGTTAAGCGAAGTGGACGCCAAAGTTCTGGCCGAAAACAAGATGTCTAATCAGTTTGTAAGAGAAAAAGATTTGCGAAACCACCTTACGGCCACAATTGAAACGCCTGAAGAAAAAAAACAAAGGCTTGAAGATGAAAGAAAGGCTCGAGCTGCACGGGCTCAAAGATTGGCCGAAGCCAAAAACAAGAAAAAGAATAAAGGCGCGGAAGACGCCATATTTAAAAAGTACGAGCCGACAGAAGATTACCAAGTGTTGCAAGCTATTAACCACTTGCGCTCTTTTCAAGTTTACAATATGTTTCAGTCGGCAAAAAAATAGCTCTTCTCCATGGCTGTGGACGTTTTCATTTAGCCGCCTTTGGTGTAGCCTGTTTCCATGAGTTTAAAAACCCTCACCGTCGCTGATTTGGTTTTTGGAATAAAATCCAACCTTGAATCCCAGTTCCGCCAAGTGCTGGTGGAAGGCGAAGTGTCCAATATCTCCAGAACTGTGGCGGGGCATGTCTATTTTACTTTGTCCGACGAAAGGGCGTGCGTCAGTTGCGCCTTGTTTAGGGCCGACGCCTTAAGAAACGCGATCATTAGAAAAATAAAAGCCGGGGATCGAATTCTGGTTGTCGGCTCCTTGGGAGTATACGCCAAGCGGGGCGTTTTTCAAATTGTGGCGAAACGATTGTCTCCCGCGGGCAAGGGAAACCTTGCGTTTCAGTTTGAACTGTTAAAAGAAAAATTTTCAAAACTTGGATATTTTGACGCTCAAATAAAACAGACGGTTCCTAAATTTCCTAAAAGAATCGCCCTGATCACCGCTCCTTACGGAGCGGCTTTGCAAGACTTTTTAAAAGTGATGAAGAGACGATCCCTTTGGCATGACATTGTTATTGTGCCGGCCGTGGTCCAAGGGGAGGAGTCTCCCGCCTCTGTGGTAGAAGCGCTTAAAAACGCGCAAGCCTTAAAAGACGTGGATGTGATTGTTCTCACCAGAGGAGGCGGCGCCATGGAAGATTTGTGGTCCTTTAACCATGAAAGCGTTGTGGAACAAATTCACCAATGCGAGATTCCCGTCATCAGCGCCATTGGGCATGAAGTGGACACAACTCTGGCCGATTTTGTGGCCGATTTGAGATTGGAAACGCCTTCAGCCGCGGCCGAGTTTTTATCGCAGCCTCACACTGAAATCCAGCGCAGAATAAAAGGATTGGGACAAAATCTAAAGAGCTTGCTTTATCACCATCAACATATCGTGCAAAAGCGTTTGGAGCGGATTAACCCCGTGAATTTGGCCCGCGGTTTGGAGATTAAATTGAATAATTTGCGTCATCGATTGTCCAAAGTGGAGCTGGTTAAGAAACGCGAGCTGTATCTGAACCTGCAAGAAAAAGAGTTTTACATGGCGGATTTGCTGGAAAAAAGTCGGCGGGCATTGGACCGATCCTTGGCCGAGTCTCAAAGTCGGATGGAGATGAGTTCAAAACTTCTCTCATCAATTGATCCTAAAAATGTTTTAAAGCGGGGCTATGCTTATGTGGAAAGAAGCGACGGGCAGGTTATTGCCAACTGTTTAGAGTATGATAAATTAGAAGCTGAAGAAACCTTAATTATAAACTTTAACGATGGCAAAGGCAAAGCCAAAAAGGCTGGCGTCAAAAAGGCGGATGTATGAGAGCTTCCATGTTTTTAAGTTTCATTTGGATTGGCCTAATCATGTCCTGTTCCATGGCGACTCAAAGTAATAAGAGAGAGGTGGTGGCTGAAGAAAAAAAGCCTTTAATAAACGAAACCAAGAAAGTGTCAGTTCAAACCGGCAAAGTTGTGTTCGAAAAATTTTCTTTTAGAAAGCCAGACGGTGTTTATCATTTGCAATGCGCCGACAAAACTTACCGTTTTTTTGTGAAAAACCAGGTCGCCCAGTTATACTTGCCCGCAAACTACTTCTCCAAAAAGAGCTCTGTTAAATGCGTTTATCTGGACGGCCAAAAGGAAATCCAGGCTTTAGACGTCGTTATTGAAGAATACGACTATCCTAAAGAAAGACTGCGGGTGGCTAAAAGCAAGGTGGATTACAGCAAAAAAGACTTGGAAAGAATTATCAAAGAAAAAGAAATAAAAAGGAAGATCTACTTAAACAGTTCAAACATGTACTTGTTCAACCGGCCCTTTAAAGTCCCTTTAAACAGCTATATCACCAGCCATTACGGCAACCAGAGGTTGTTTAACAACAAAAAAAAATCTCAACATTTAGGCAATGACTTGCGGGCCGCGGTCGGAGTTGAAATCCCCGCGGCTAATCGGGGAAAGGTCGTTTTCACTGGAAATCTCTTCTTTTCAGGCAATGTCGTGGTTATTGACCACGGTTTGGATATTTTCTCGGTTTATGGACACCTGTCTAAAATTCTGGTCTCTGCGGGATCAATTGTGAATCAAGGAGATATTGTTGGATTGGCGGGAGCCACCGGCAGAGTTTCGGGACCCCACTTGCACTGGGGTATTAAAATAAACGGTTCTTGGATTGACGGCTTCTCTCTGGTGGACGCTTCCAAATTGCACATAAATGATGAATCCTGAATGGCAAAAACGTCTTTGTTTCTTTATTGATCCCAAGCTGAAAGCTTTTGACAGAGAGTTGTGGCGAAACATCGTTCATGATTTAGAAACTCGAGGCGTTTCTTGGGTTGAAGAATTGACGGCGATGCCGCTGAATTCTGAACTGCCGTTATCTTATCTTTTAATGTCCGACACAAGCCTTGCCCCCAACATTAGAAAAGAAGACAAAAGCTTTGTTTTTGGCGCCGCCAATATGAGCCTTTTTGGAAAAAAGGATTTTGCGGGGAAGAATTATAGAGTGGACTCCTGGTCTGAGTGGAAAGCGATCTCTTCGAGTTTTGGAGCTCTTTTTAAAGCGGCGGTTAACGATGTCGAGTCCAAGCTTTTGGAGGACTCGTTGGCTTTTTTTAAAAGCCTGGTTAGACGGGACAGAAAATACAATTTTCAAAGGGTAAAGTCCCGACTCGGAGAAGTCGAGGAGGCGCTTTTGCGAACCTTGACTCTAGAAGAAGCTCGGGTTCAATTAACAAAAATGACGGAAGAGAAAACGGGGAGCGCCTTTTACTTGCTTCCGGCCCCTCAAGTTTACGCCAAATTTAAAGCTTGTCTGCCTTTTCAAACCGCCGGAGAAGGATGGTACTTGTGTTGGAAGGACAAAGACGAAAAATCTGCCGAAGCCTTGTATTTATATTCAGTTCTAGAAGAAATTCTAAATAGAAGTTCCCATAAAAAAGAGAGCAATATTGAGCTGGAAGACATGCAAAAAATTCTTTCAGAATTGCCGCTGCCTGTGGCCTTGTTTAACCAAAACAACGAGTTGGCTCTGCATAACGCCTTGTTTATTCAATTGAATTTGACTGCCAAGGCATGCTTGTCTCTTAACGATGACGAGCAATTTCATCGCCATGAAGAGTTGTACAGAGCTAAAAAAGTTTTTCTAAACGACAAAGCTCGCGTTCTTTTTTATTTTATACCAATTAAGGAGTTTTTGGGAAAGAGCTCCTCGCCCTCCTCGGAAGAGCTGGGAATTGTCTCGAGCTCAATAGCGCACGAGCTTAACAATCCGCTTGGAGGCATTTCCGGAGCGTTGGACGTTATCCTGCTGGATGAGCATCCGTTAGAAGTTGAACAAGGATTGCGAGAAATGAAAGCGGGCGTAGCCAGATGTAAAAAACTGGTGGAAACATTTCTGGGATTTTCAAAGTTGAACGCTAAAAATTTGGATCCAGATGGAGATTCACACAATATTGAGTCTTCTTTCAATTCGGCCATAGAATTAATTCGTTTCCGGCTTATCGAAAACAATGTCAGTTTGGACACTAAGTTTGAAAAGATTGAAAGGTACGGGCTTGAATACAATCCCCATGTGATGTCTATGATCATCTATCTTGTGTTAGGGGATCTTTTAACCAGGTATGGACATCAAAAATTGGTGGCGGGCGAGCGCTCCGCTATTTTTTCCCTGTGCTTAAAGGAAAAGAAAAAATCCCTTGGGCTTTTTATTTCAAAAGACCTTGGTTTGGGGAAAGATTTTTTAAATTCAAAATTGCTAAATCACTTGCTGGCGGCGCAGAATTTAAAAATCTCGCCAAAGTCCGACGCTATTTACTTAAAAGCTTTATAGATGATTGGTGGGGA
This sequence comes from Bacteriovoracaceae bacterium, assembly GCA_040877865.1. GTDB lineage: Bacteria > Bdellovibrionota > Bacteriovoracia > Bacteriovoracales > Bacteriovoracaceae > UBA845. Next base: position 5,195 of record JBBDND010000178.1, read on the forward strand.
ATTCGTAATCCTCAACGTCTTCCCTGTTAAAGGAGTCGACCAACTTTAGCGCGGAGGACTCCGACTCTTTTATTTGCTTGCGGGAAAGATACAAATATTTGTTTTGAGACTTTGTCTTTGCCAGAAAACTTTCAATCAAGGGCCTGGCCTCTTTATTTAAAAGGACCTTTCTTTTACCCTTTTGGTTTTGTTCAAACCTTTTTACCTGAGCCATTAAAAAATTTAGCAATTTCTTTCGTTGGCCGGGAAATTTAAAGATCGCTTTGGAGTTGGTGTTTAAGTTGAGAAAAGAATAGACAATGATTTGGTCTTTGACCAGGTGATGGGCCAGTACAAAGTCAAGCTCTTCTATATTGAAGGCGGAAGCTTTCTTTGAAGGGACCTCGTAGCGGGAGTTTAAATAGTCCAATAAAAAGACCTTGTTTTCTTCAGGATATTTTAGGAGGTGGTTGTTGAATTGAAAAAGTCCCTCTAGCGCCGGCTTGACCAAGCGGATTGTCAGACGTTTCCAACCTTCCAAATTAATAAACTTTTCCACTACATCCATTTGTTCTGAGGGATTCTCCAGAGGAAGAGCTCCAAGTATCAATCCCCGGTCTCCTTTGAGCGTTATCAACATGGAAGAATTGTTTCTTTCCACGGCGGCTAATATTTTTTCTCTGTCGGCTTTTTGAGAGAAATGAATTCTGTCCAACTCAAACTTGTTGCGGGGATAATAAAGCTGATTAATTTTCTGTATGCCTTTTTCAATAAAGATATCCAGGTATTTTAATAAAAGCTTGGCCGTTGCCATGGCGTCGTCATGGGCCCGATGGGCTTTGGAATGGTCTATGTTGAACAATTGGCTCATATAATTTAAATTTGAACTCATAATCTCGGGGATCATGTGTTTGGTCATGACATTGGTGCAAATGTTTCTGTTGGGCAATTCTGTTTTTCCAAGTCTTCTCAAGACAGAATTAAGGAAAGGAAGGTCAAAGGAGATGTTATGGGCCACAATAATATCGTCTCCTATAAAATCAAGAACCTCGTCAATGACATCTTCGATTTTTGGGCAACCCTTTACGTCTTTTTGTTTGATCGAAGTCAATCTTTGGATAAAGTCGGGGATGCTCATTTCTGGATCGATTAAAAAGTTTTTTTCATCGGCAATGGCGAGATTTTTTACTCGGACCATGCCAATTTCAATGATTTGATCGCTTTCGTGATTGCCGCCAGTGGTTTCAAGGTCTATGACGCAAAAACTGAGGCCTCGCAACAGTTCAATGGATTTTTCCGCGCTCATCACTTACAACTTCCCTATTTCCGCCACCGTCTCGTTTAGGAGGTCCGAGAATTTGCGCATCGCTTGTTTAGCAACGAGTTTGACGTCTTCGTGCCTTAGCTTTTCACCCCCGATTCCGGCGGCCATATTTGTCACGCAAGAGATGCCCGCGACCCTAAGGCCCATGTGATTTGCGGCGATGGCTTCGGGAACCGTGCTCATTCCCACCAGGTCGGCCCCTAGAATCCTCAGCATGCGGATTTCCGCCGGCGTTTCATATGTGGGACCGAGCACTCCGGCGTAGACGCCTCTTTTTATGTCCAGGCCGGTTTTAGCCGCGGCTTTTTGCGCGAGTTCTTGCAACTCGTAGTCGTAGGCCTCGGTCATGTCGGGAAAGCGCGGGCCCATTTGTTCCATATTCGGCCCTATTAAAGGATTTTGTCCGGTCATGTTTATATGATCCTTAACGCAAACCAGCTCTCCAGGTTTGTAGGTTTCATTGATTCCTCCGCTGGCGTTGGTTAAAATGAGAAACTCGGCGCCTAATAATGAAAGAATGCGCGCGGGAAGAACGACATCTTCTAGCGAGTGTCCTTCATAGTAATGAAATCGTCCTTGGAAAACGGCGACGTCCACGCCTTGGGCCTGGCCAAGAATCAATTTGCCCTCATGTCCTTCCACGCTCGTTTCGGGAAAGCCGGGAATTTCGTTATAGGGAATCACTGTTTGATTTTCCACGCGCTCCACATAAATTCCAAGGCCGGATCCAAGAATAATTCCAACTTTAGGCTTTGTTCCGTTAACGCTCTTGATATGATTTAAAATCTTGTTCAGTTTTTGTTGCATGTCGACTCTTTTGTTTATTGTTCAATCTTGTCAATGATTATGGGACGTTTTTCCACCTTGGCGGAAGAAAAACTGACGACCTTTGAGAAAAATCGTTCTTCTATTTCTTTTACCCGTTCGGTTTGGTTTTCATGGTGGTGAATCGTGAAAATGGCGTCGCCTTCTTTTACTTTGTCTCCGGTTTTCTTGTGAAAGTCAAAGCCGGTGGCAAAATCTATTTTGTCTGTTTTAACTTTTCTTCCTCCGCCCAATTCGGTTAAAAGCAGGCCAATCTCTTCGGCCTGGAAGCTTTTAATATATCCGGCTTTAGGGCTTTTGACCTCTGTTTGTTCTTTGGTGGAAGGCAATAGGGAAGGATCTTTTATGTAAGAGACGTCCCCGCCTTGCTCTTTGATCATGTCCTCAAAACACCGAAAAGCGTCGCCGCTCTTTAAGGCTTGGCGCGCGGCTTTTAGAGCTTTGGAGTAAGTGGATTCGACTCCTCCGATGTGTATCATGTTCGCGGCGAGGGCCAAGGAGAGTTCTGTTATGTCTTTTGGGCCTTCGCCTTTTAAAGTTTGGAGGCTTTCAAGAATTTCCAAAGCGTTCCCAACTTTGTCGCCCAGAGGCTGACTCATATCGCTAAGAAGAGCCACGCCCTTTTTATCAAATCGTTTGGCCGTGTCCAAAATACTTTTTGCAAGTTTTGCGGCCTGGGTTTTTGTTTTCATAAAGGCGCCAGAGCCGACTTTTATGTCCATAACAATGCCATTGGCCCCTTCGGCGATTTTTTTACTCATAATGCTGGCGGTGATCAAAGGAATGGAGTCGATGGTCGCGGTCACGTCGCGCAGGCCGTAGATAATCTTGTCCGCGGGCGCGATTTCATTTGTTTGGCCGATCAAGGCCACGCCTTTTTTGTCCAAGAGTCTTTTGAATTCATTTAGAGGCAAGTCGGTCTTAAATCCGGGAATAGATTCCACCTTGTCAATGGTGCCACCGGTATGCCCAAGACCTCTGCCGGCGATCATGGGAACCTTGACTCCACAGGCGACGGCGACAGGCGCCAGAATAAAAGACGCTTTGTCTCCAATTCCTCCGGTGGAATGTTTGTCCACCACGTTTTTTTGGTCAAAGTTTAACGTTTTTCCCGAGTACAGCATGGCGTCGGTCAAATAGGCCGTTTCTTTTTTATTTAGACCGTTAATAAACATCGCCATAAGAAGGGCGCTCATTTGATAATCGTGGACAGTCTTGTTCATTAAGGAACTGATGACCCAATGAAACTCGTCCTTGGAGAGATTAAAGCCTTTCTTTTTCTTATCAAGAATTTCGTACATGGAAAAGTTGCGCATTTTGGTGTCCACTTTGTATTTGCTTTATTTAAAAGCAGAAAATATGATATTAACAATTTGTTATACTTGCAAACATAGAAACTCATGCGCCTTGTGTCGGAGGGTCATATGATCAATTTTTTTAAAACTGTTCTGTCTCTAATATTATTGTTTAATGTAGCCGCTTCAAGCGCCTATGCCCAGGATAAAGGCGATGTGGACGAGTTGGTCTCTGAATCCAAAAACGACTTGTTGGTGGTGGTCTCTGGCGGACTTGCCGGAGCGATTTTAGGACTTTCAACTCTTTCATTTGTTGAAGAGCCAAAAGAGCACACTCGCAATATTTTAGTGGGAGCCTCCGTGGGCATTATCGCCGGAGTCGGCTATGTGGCCTTTTCCCAGGCCAATAAAAGCAGAGACATGATGTACGGGCCGCCGCCGGAAGACGCTTACAAGGCGGGCCAAGATTTTGGAACCTACGCTCGCGTTGATTGGCATCACGAGGAGTTTGGAAAAAAATCAAGAGTCATTTTGGCTCCTCTCAACGTGGGTTATTCTTTCAATTACTAATTTCTCTATCTTTGCCTTGAAATAGTTTTCCTAAAGTAATATCTAAATCTGTAATTTAAAATAAAGTTTAATCTTTGTTAAAGGGGAATCTAATGGAGAGGCTTATGTCCTTGGTTGGGCTTTTCGCGATGATCGGCATTGCTTACGGCCTTAGCTCTTCTAGAAAGAGCATAAAATGGAAGACCGTGATCATGGGCGTGGTTTTGCAAGCGGTGTTTGGCCTTCTCATTTTAAAAACTCCTTTTGGCAGAGAATTTTTTTCAATTATCAAGGAAGGATTTAATTCCATCTTGGCCTTTACCAACGAAGGAAGCGAATTTGTTTTTGGAGGTCTTGCGGATCCCAGCAAGTTTGGATTTGTTTTCGCTTTTATGGTTTTGCCCACCATCATTTTTATGAGCGCTCTCATGAGCATTATGTATCATGTGGGCATTATGCAAAAACTTGTCGAGTGGACGGCGAAAATCATGATGAAATTCATGGGCACGTCCGGAGCGGAATCCCTGGCCGCGGCTGCCAATATTTTTGCCGGACAAACCGAGGCTCCTCTGGTGATCAAGCCCTTTGTGGACAAGATGACCAAGTCCGAGCTCATGGCCTTGATGAGCGGGGGCATGGCCACCGTGGCCGGAGGCGTGCTGGCCGCTTACGTGGGGATGGGCATTGACGCCGGCCATTTGTTGGCGGCTTCGGTCATGTCGGCTCCAGCCGCTTTGGCCATTGCAAAGCTGATGATTCCTGAAACTGAAGAATCCACCACTGCCGGAGTCATCAATATTGACCTGCCTAAAACCAACGCCAATGTCATTGACGCCGCCGCAAACGGGGCGGGAGAAGGTTTAAAGCTTGCCTTAAATGTTGGGGCCATGCTTTTGGCTTTCATCGCCCTGATCGCCATGCTTAACGGCTTTGTTGGGCTGATTGGCGGCTTGTTTGGATTCCCGGATCTCAGTTTTGAATTAATTCTCGGCTACGCTTTCGCGCCCTTTGCTTTTTTATTGGGCATTCCCTGGGAGGAGTGTGTGAGAGTTGGGATTATGCTGGGCAAAAAAACCGTGATTAATGAATTTGTCGCTTATATGGATTTGCAAGCGGCCATAGGCGAAGGCGGAATCAGTCAACGATCCATCACCATCGCGACCTACGCTCTTTGCGGTTTCGCAAACTTTTCTTCCATTGCCATTCAACTAGGCGGCATAGGGGGAATTGCGCCGCGAAGAAGGCATGATCTGGCCAGGTTGGGCATTAAAGCGCTTATTGGCGGAACCTTGGCCTGCTTTATGACCGCTTGCATTGCTGGACTTCTCATTTAAAAGGCGCCAGGCACCATATCCCGCGTCTTTCTATTGGCCTGTATCGGGTGTAAACTTAACGGGATTTAAGTTTAAAGTTTAGGATTAATGACATGGCAAAAGAATTGGTTATCAACCAGACTCATAACGAGAGTCGGGTTGCCCTTATTGAGAGCGGGGAAATGATCGATTTTCTAATTGATCGCAGCTCAAATCTCAAAGAAAAACCCACTGTTGGCAATATTTATTTAGGCAAAGTGCTGCGAGTTTTACCCGGAATGCAATCCGCTTTTATTGATATTGGTTTTGATCGGGCGGCTTTTCTTTATGTGGATGATGCGTATATTCCAACTTTAGAAGAGCAAAGAGAGATGGCCAAACGGCTCGAAGACAAAGAGAAGGAGGAGGCAAGGGCGAGTTTGTCCAAAACAATTCCTGACGAGCTTAGCTCTCTTTCTGAAACAGTGGACATGAAATATAGACCGGATATTAAAATCCAAGATTTTCTAAAAGAAGGGGATGAAATTCTGGTCCAAATCGCAAAAGAGCCCATATCAACCAAGGGCCCCAGAGTCACAAGGCACATAACTTTGGCCGGCAGACATATTGTTTTTATGCCTTTTATTGAACATGTTGGCGTCTCCCGAAGGATAGAATCCGACGAGGAAAGAGAAAGATTAAAGGGTGTTTTGGAATCAATTCGACCGGAAGGAAAAGGCATTATCGCCAGAACTGTCGCCGAAGGACAATCGCACAAGACACTCAAGGCGGATTACACTCTTTTGGTGAAAATTTGGAAAGACGTCCAAAAGAAACTGGATAAACAAAAAGCTCCCTTCGAGGCCCACCGGGATTTGAATTTTATTCAAAGAGCTTTGCGCGACATCACTGACGAAGACGTTGACAACATCATTGTCGATTCGAAATCGATTCAAAAACAAGTCGACAAATTTGTTTCAAAATATCTTCCCAACATGAAAGGCAAAGTGAGCTTTTATGAACAGGACATTCCCGTTTTTGAGCATTACGGAATTGATATTGAAATTGAGCGCGCCATTTCAAACAAAGTTTTTCTAAAGTCTGGCGGATCTATTAATATCGATCAAACCGAGGCGCTGGTTTCCATCGACATTAACACCGGCAAGTTTGTGGGAAGAAAGACGCTTGAGGAAACCATTCTTCGCACCAATTTAGAGGCGGTAAAAGAAATCGCTTATCAATTGAGAGTGAGAAATTGCGGCGGAATCATTATTATTGACTTTATTGACATGGAAAAAGAAGAACACAAGGAGATGGTTTTCACATCCCTGGTTGAAGCTCTGAAAAAAGACAGGGCAAAAACAAACGTTCTTCCCATTTCCGGGTTTGGATTGGTGGAGATGACCCGCAAAAGAACGCGGGACACCTTGACGCGAGTGTTGTGCGAATCCTGCCCTTATTGCGAAGGAACAGGCAGAGTCAAGTCTGTGACCACTGTTTGTTACGAGGTTCTAAGGGAGATAACCAAAGCGGTCAAAAGGTCCAAAGGATCCAATGTTTCGGTGTTTGCCCATCCCGAGGTCAGCGCTCAATTGACCAGCGAAGATTTCGAAATCATTGAGGCTATCGAAGAAAATTTTGGGGCTCAATTGCTGATTCGCGCCGATAACTCTTACCATATCGAACAGTACGAAATTTTCACTCATGAAGACTAGCGTTTTTTGGCTGTTGTTTTTCTTTCCGGTTTTTGCCGGCGCTGAAGTTGACGCCGATGCTGATGTCGAAGCTGAGGTTGAAGTTGTCGCTTTTCATTATCCTCCGTTAATTATAGCGGGCCATGAGCAGAAAGGCATGATTCCCGAATTGCTTAAAGCGGCCATGAAGGAAATGAACATGACTTTAAAGTTAAAGCTTCTTCCCCCCAAACGCGCTTTTAAAGAATTTTATGAAAAAGACGTTCTAATCCTTTCAACTTTTAGAATCTTGAAGAGCGAAAAATTTAGAATGCTGCCAGTGACCAAGGTGCATGGCGCTTTTTTTGGGACAAATAAACACTCCAAAATTCAAAGAGTCGCCTACAACAGAGGATTCACTCTTTTGGAGAAAATCATTAAAGCAAAAAGTCATGAGCCCTTTCCGGTTCCCCACGTCAAGGCGGCGATAAAAGCCTTGGAAGCGGATAGAGCGCAAAGAATCTTTGCCAGCAACCTAAACCTGAATTATGTCATGCAACACAACTTTAAAGAGCTTTCCAAAAAACTTCGGATGATTGAGGGACCTTTTTATTCAGACGCGGCGGGATTGGTTGGCAAAAAGTCCCAAAAAGAAACTTTGTTGAAAATTCAAAAAGGCCTGGACAAAATTCGTCAAAAGGGCCGCTACCAAATGGTGGCAAAAAAATATTTGGATCCATATTTGGGAAAATTCAGTTTAAACGATTTTCTTTATCAAAAGCTGGATCTAATCAAACAAGAAGAAGCCGCCAACGCCTTTTAGCCGCCGGAGCCTTTCAAATAGAAAATACCGATGTCTGAAATAATTTCACTTAGATTCACCGGTTGGCCCAAGTGGGGTAAGCTAAGCTTATGAAAATGACGTTGTGCCTTTTTTGTTTGTTCAATCTCTCCTTATGGGCCCAGTCCGGAGCTCCGGAAGAAGAAATCTACACGTGTGTGGACGAGGAAGGAAAAAAAGTCGCCAGCGTATTCCTGAATCCTCGCGTTTTTTGCGGAGACATGCCGGTAAACCCCGCCACTCTTCTTCAGGTTTCCGAGCATGGCTCTGTTTTGTACAAGGGAGATCTTTTGCGAAGAGTGGACAATACCGGGGAAAATTTTTATTTCTCTCAAACGGTTGACGGGATGAGGCTTGAAATCTTTTTAGAGCTTGATTACGAGATAAACGAAACAGAGTTAATTTTAAAATATGACGAGGTGGTGGAAATCTCTAAAAAAGCGATTTGCATGATGAGGCAAGTGCATGTCGCTTGCGACTAGTAAGCTTTGGGGCAGTTGTTTTCGAGCCTCTCTTGCATGTCCGCGACCACCGCTCTTTTCCATGCCACGCCCTCTCCGTTAAAGGCGGCTTTGTAGTCCTGGATGTCTAAAAGCTCAAGATTCATTTTTAGCCGTTTGAAAAAATTTGGGAATTTTTGTCCCGGCACCTGCACATGGTGCAAACCTCCGCTGTAGGCCACCAGCATTTTCCCCTCGTAAAGTTGCTCTAAGACGTCGGCAACGCCGGACTTGACGGTCATGGGATTGCCGTTAAGATCCAGGCCATTGGCCCTTTTCATTCTGCCCTCGGGCGCGATGATGATGATTGACCGGTTTTTTATCGCTTCCATAAAACTTTTCCATGTTCTGTCTCTTTTTCTGGATATGGAAATCATGCCCGGCCCCATAAACTTCCAAAACTTGCCGACAATGGGGCGGTTAAGAGTTTTATCCGCGCCGGGAGCGACCATTTTGCGCGACAGTTTGGCGATAAAGGGCCAAGGGGGCACTCCGACATAAAGGGGCTCGAACAATGAAGTGTGGTTAAGAAAGACGATAAGGCGTATCTCGTCCCAACTATCTTCTTCTTTTGTTAGCCAATTGACGTCAAATCGGTAGAAAAGACGGGCGAAGATTTTAATTCCCGACAATATGGTAAAGCTAATTAACGCTCTCATTGGATTAACGCTCTCATGGAATGACATTCTAGGACAGAAGCTATGATTAAGGAAGTTTAAAGCTTTTCTTTTACAGACCGGCGCGCTAGATTACCGGAACATTTAAGAACAATTTACTCGCTCAAGGCAATAGAGACCTTGGGCTTAATATAAAACCCAGGAGGAATTGTATGATTTATGAAACGGCCTACGCGCTTCGTCCTGAAGCGGGAGAAGACGCCATTCAAAAAGTGGCGGCAATTGTCAAAGAAGTGGTTGCGGATGTGAAAGGTGAAATCCTTGTCGAAGACCAGTGGGGAGTAAGAACTTACGCTCAACCCACCTCAAGTGGAGCGACAAAAGGAAATTACTTTTACTTTATGTACAAAGGCGACACTCAGGTAAACACGGAAATTGAAAGACGTTTTAACATTTCTGAAGATGTTGAAAAGTTTATTTTTGTCCGCCTTGGCGAAGATAAAGATCAAGAGAGAATTGTCAAAGCTTACAAGAATCCCTCTCATGGCGGGAGAGACGAGGAAGGCAGAGACTCTGAAAAAGAAAAAAAGATGTTTCAAAAAAGAAAGTCTTGCTACTTTTCGGCAAAAAAAACAGAGCCGGATTGGAAAGATCCTTCTTCCTACGCTTGGCTTGTCAACGAGTTTGGTAAAATCAGCCCCGCAAGAGTCACCGGTCTAAGACCCAAGTTCCAAAGAATGGCGACAACGGCGATCAAGCGCGGAAGATGCATGGGACTTATTAGCCACCTGTCCAACAATACCGCGAGATAGCATGGCGTTAGGGCAACAAGAAGTTAAGCGTCATACAGAGACTTATAAAAGGCTGGCGGCTTTGACGCTGGCGTCTCTTTTATTGTGTTTAAGCTTCATCATGTCTTTTTTTGCTTCCTTCCCTGTGGCGCTTGCCGCCTTGTTGTATGGAAGGTCTAAAGGGTATGGAGCGGCCGCTATCGCGTGGAGTTTAAGTTTCGTGATTTCCTTTTTTGTTTTTCGCGACCAAGTCATGTTCGCGACTTACACCGCAAGTTTGTTTGTCACTGTTGTTTCCACTGAAACTGTTTTGAGAAACGTTTCTCCTATGAAGGGCGTTGTGTACGGGGGGAGCGCTCTTCTGGCAATTTTTATGGCCGCTCTCTTTGCGACTTTTAGCGCCGCAAATCTTGGAGTGAAAGAATTTTTGGTTAAGGAGATTCAAAGCAAAAAAGGACAATTTGAGCAAAGTTTGAAAAAGCAGACAGGCGAAGCCAGCGACGAGGCTTTTCAAGTATTGGCTCTCTTAGAGCAACCGGAAGTTTTAGCCGAGAAGACGTTAAGAGAAGCTCCTGGATACATTGCGATGGGGATTTTCTTGATTCTTTGGGCAAATATCTTTTTGTTGCTAAAAAGCAAGAGAACCTTGTTGGGCGCCCGGATGCCTTACACTGATTACGATTTAACAACCTTTAAAGCGCCGGAGCATCTGATTTGGGCGGTTATCGCGGCTTTAGGCTTGGCGGTTTTCGGCGATCAAGTCGGAGAAGGCGCCCAGGCGCTTGGAATGAACGCTTTAAAGGTGTTGGGAGTTTTTTATTTCTTCCAAGGCTTTGGATTGTATGTCTCTTTTTTAGATCACGTAAACCTAAGAGGATTGCTAAGAGCGGTCTTGGTGATTCTCACCGTGCTTATGGCGGCTCAAGTTTTGGCCCTATTGGGATTGTTTGACATGTTTGTAAACTTTAGAAGATTTATGAAAAAAAAAGATCAAGGAGAATAAAATGAAAGTTGTATTGACTGACAGAGTGAAAACACTGGGCAATGTGGGGGAGATTGTAAATGTTTCCCAAGGTTATGCCCGAAACTACCTTATTCCCAACAACCTGGCGTTGCTTGCGGATGAAGGAAATAAAAAACAAATGTCCGACTATCAAAAAATGTTGGGTAAAAAAGTTGAAGCCGAGAAAAAAGAGGCTCAAGATCTCGCTAAAAATCTCGAAGGGAAGACGGTTGTTGTCACCAAAAAAGTGGGCGGAAACGGCCGACTTTTTGGAACCGTTACCAGCGGCGAGCTTTCCAAAGAGTTGGAAAAAGAGGGAGTTCAAGTCGAGAAAAGATTAATTAACGTTGATGTGCCTATCAAAACATTGGGCGATTTCGAGGTTAAGGCCAATCTTTTCCAAGACGTGTCGGCGACTTTTAAAGTAAAAGTTGAAATGGATCCCAAACAGGCCAACGAGGAAAAGAAGAAGCAGGAAGCGGCCGCTAAAAAAGCTGGCAGAAAAGGCGTCAAAGAAGAGCAGAAAGCCGAAGCTGGATCTGAAGCCGGATCTGAAGCTGAAGAATCCGCCGAAGCTCAAGAATAAACAAGAGTGAAAGTTAAAGGGAGCGGACATCCGCTCCCCGCTATTGCAAGTAAAAAAGGGTTTGTATGTCTAGAGAAGGAAAGGAACTTCCCCATGACCTCATGGCCGAGCGGGCTTTTATTGGCTGCTTGCTGGTGGACAATCGGTCCTTTGACGAAGTCACCGACGTTGGATTGACCGAGGGAGACTTCTATCATCCCCAATATGGCGTGATTTTTAAAGGAATTAAAGACCTTGCCATTGACAACAAGCCGTTTGACTTGGTCAGCATTTGCGCCAAGCTCAACGACATGGGAAAATTGGAGGCTGTAGGCGGTCAAAGCGCCATGGTGGACCTCATTGAAGACACGGCGTCTTCGGCCAATATCTATCACTACGCAAAAATAATAAAAAACAAATCCATTCTCCGCGAGATTGTGAGAACTTCAATGAGGATTACCGAACAGGGATCCAACTTTGTGGGAGATGTGGAAGAATTTATAGACGAGGTTGAGGCAAGCTTTTTTAACTTGGCCAATCAGTCAAAAAAGAACACGGTTATTTCCATCAAGGAAGCCTTAAAGGAAAACTTAAAACAGCTTGAACAGGGCAAGCGGGAAGCGGGCGAGATTTTAGGATTCTCCACTGGCTTCCGCGCTTTGGACCAACGTTTGCTTGGCATGCAACCGGGACAGATGATTATTGTGGCCGCCAGACCGGGCATGGGAAAGACCGCCTTGGCCTTGAATATCGCCATTAATTCCTGCAAGGCCCACAATCAACCCATTATGCTTTACTCGTACGAGATGTTGGGGCCGGAATTGAGCGGCAGGATTTTAAGTTCTGAAGCTAATATTGACGCTCGAAAGATCCGCACCAACGACTATAACGAAATGGATCTTCGAAATTTGGGGCACGCGGTTCAAAACCTTTCCAAGCTTCCGATTTATATCAATGACAACGGCGCCACCACTTTGCTCGACATAAAATCACAGTGCAGAAAAGTCAAAGCGAACGAAGGCATTGGACTTATTGTTATAGATTATCTTCAGCTTATGCAACCTCATGTTAGAAAGCAATCCAGAGAACAGGAGATTGCCGAAATCTCCCGGGGCATAAAAGAGCTGGCAAAGGAGCTTGGTTGTCCCATTATGGCCCTTTCTCAGCTCAATCGTTCAGCCGCCTCCAGAACTGACAGAAGACCTCAATTGCAGGATTTAAGAGAATCCGGCTCGATTGAACAGGACGCCGACGTTGTGGTGCTCATCCACAGAGAAGACTATTACGACGAAAATAGTCCCAAAAAAGGCATTGCTGAGATTATTGTGGCCAAGAACAGGGCGGGGGAGCCAGGCACCGAAGAGATGGCTTGGGTTGCGGCTCAAACAAAGTTTGCCGACCTGCAATTCAAACCCAATGACAAAGAGTAGCAGCGACACATATACCTTGTTCCATTTGCCGAAGCATCGGCGCTTTATGAAGTGCCATCAGCCAGTCACGGCGTATTTGCAATATAAAAGTTTTCGAATCAATCTTCTAAACGGGAAAAAAGACGACACGACTGTTTCCGAATTTCTAGAAAGCTTGGAGCAAGACGACTTGAACGGTTTCTTTGAAAAGCCTAAGATCTATCACCTGTTCTATGAGCTTGGATATCTCGTGGAGGGGTGGAGCGAGCTCCTAAGGGAGAATGTTCCTCTTGCCATCTGTTTGGAATATGAAAAGACCGAGATCTATCAGATGGGGACGGCGGAAGAGGGCCGAGATCCCATGAATTTAAGGGTTTTGCAGTATCCAGATTTAAAGGCGTACAAAGAAAAATTCAATCAAGGTCAAGAATTTTTGTTAAAGGGAGACTGTTACCAATTTAATTTAACGGCGCCGTTTTATTTTGGATTTGAAGAGGATTTGACTCCAGAAGACTTTATAAACAAAGTCTGGAGCATGCCTCTAAGCGTGGGGGCCAACGCCCATAGCTACTTTATTAGCGAAATGAAACAAATGTTACTTACGATCT
>JBBDND010000179.1:0-3354 GCA_040877865.1 Bacteriovoracaceae bacterium
GATTCAACTCTTGGACCAAGAAGTCTACTTGGCGGCCGACTTCGCTTTTTCCGCTTAAAATTTTGTCTAGTTTCTGCAAATGGATTTCAATCCGGTTGACCTCTTCGTCGATGTCCAGTTTTTCCAAATAATAGATGACTTCCTGGTGAAATCTAGGCTCGTCCAAATCAACAGGTTTTTCTTTATTAAATCTGGCCAATAGTTTTTCTTTAACTTTGTCTTGGTACGAGTCCTTTAAAGAAGACACTCTTTCAAATTCAGCGGTGTAGGATTTTTGATGGTCCTTTAGGGTGGAGACAAGCTTTTTCCCCTCTTCTTTCCTGGACTCTTCCAAAGCTTTCAAAGCGTTGCCATAAGCCTCCAAGGCCAAGGACTCCACTTCGCTTTCTTTGTCTTCGTCTTCCAAATAGAAATCGCTTTTTAAAAATCCGGCGGGGTTGATCGCCAAAGGGGAGCCCACCTCGTCGGCGCAAGTTTTTATCTCTTGTAAAAAAGACTTTATTTTCTCTTTGTCCAATTCAAAAGCGCTTTCTTTGTCGGCGTTTTTCTTATAATTCACATAGATGTCGAACGATCCCCTTTTAAAATGCTGGTCGAGCTTCTTTTTCATTGGCAGCTCAATAGAATTTAAAAGAGAGCCCATCTTAAAGCGAGCGTCTTTAAAACGGTGATTAACGGATTTTACCTCCACAGAGACTTTGTATTTGTCCCCTTGCGCTTCTCCTTTGCCAAAACCGGTCATTGATTGCAACGCCATTACGAATTTCCTTTGTCGGCAACAATGGTTTGGTTGCCCATTTGCCTAAATTTTTTATATCTTTCTTCTAAAAGGTCTTGAGGCTTCTTCTTTTTTAAAGCCTTCAACTCTTTCACAAGAGCGTTTTTCAAACTTTCTCCGGCTTTCTCAACGTCGCGGTGAGCTCCACCCGGAGGTTCGGCTATGACTCCGTCAATAATGTTAAGCTCCGCCGCTTTTTGCGGTCCAAGCTGCAAAGAGTTTGCCGCGTTCTCCGCCTGTTTAGGATCAGACCAAAGAATGGAGGCGCAAGATTCGGGAGAAATGACGGAATAAATGGAATATTCCATCATCAAAGCCTTGTCGGCGATGGCGATTCCCAAAGCTCCCCCAGAGCCTCCCTCTCCAATGACCACCGCGATTAACGGAACCGCAAGGCCAAACATCTCTTCTAAATTTTCCGCTATGGCCTGGGCCTGACCCCTTTCCTCGGCGCCAATGCCGGGATAGGCGCCGGGAGTGTCCACAAAAGAAATGACCGGAATGTTAAATTGAGCGGCAAGCTTCATCACCCGCAAGGCCTTGCGATATCCTTCAGGTCTCGCCATTCCAAAATTTCTTAAAATCTTGTCTTGAGTTTTTCTGCCTTTTTCAATTCCGACAACGGCCACTTTTTGTCCGTCCAAAAAACCGAATCCGGCGATCATGGAAGGATCGTTGGAAAATTTGCGGTCTCCGTGCAATTCATGAAAGTCTTCAATAATTCTTTCCACATAGTCCATGGTGTGGGGTCTTTGAGGATGTCTGGACAATTGCACTCTTTCCCAAGAAGACAAATTGTCGTAGATGTCCTTAATTAAATGGTCCACCTTGTTTTGCAAAGCTTTGATCTCTTTGGAGATGTCGATGCCGGGCTTGGCGTTGGCTTCTTGCAATTCTTTGATTTGATTTTCTAGCTCATGGACCGGTTTTTCAAAATCGAGCGTGTAATCCATATTCCCAACCTGCGTTTGCTGTCTGTATTGGGTTAGTTTACTTAACTTTACTCGTTTTGATAACCTTAAAGACGCGGTTTTATTGCTCCGCCCACCCGGCGACTTGCCCGGCCTCAAAGTAGATAAACTTGACCCTGTCGTTTAGATTATACGCCCAGCGCTCATTGCCTGAAGAAGGATCCCCCGCGTAATCCCGCCGGTGCGGCTCGCCCAAAGAGCGCAATACCTGTTCCTTTTCCATATTCATAAAGATTTCGCTCTGGAAGCGGCTTTGCTCGGGGGTGGGGACGCCACTGTGGCGTTTGGGGACCAAATTCCTGGCCTGAAGATACTGCGCCTTTTCCAGCGGAGGAAGTCTTAAATAATAGATTTTTTCATAATTGCCGCCTAATTGATCCCGGATTCCCAAATAACGCTCATAATCCGAATCGCTTAAGCGAGACTCGAGATAGCGCAGCTCTTTATTGATTGATTGGTTGTGTCTTGCGTTTTCTCGCTGGTCGGCAGTGGCTGGAACTCGTCCCCGCAACTCTTTCTCGTCTATAAAAGCGCGGCCTTCGTCTCCCGCAACCACCTCAAAATCTCGCGACGGCGCAAACAGCGGATCGTCAAAGCGCGTGTCCATTTGATGATGAAAGTCTCTTTGATCCAACATGCTACAGGATGAGCAAAGAATCAGGGCCAAGATTGGCAATATTATAGATTTCTTTTTCATAAGAATTCTCCCTCGTCTCACCCTTGTTTTTCGGGACTTCCTGGAGCCGTTATGAATTTTAGTTAAGATTTCCATAACTTAGGCAAATATTGCCGTAAAATCCTTCTAAAAAGCTTAACTAGAGGCGCCAAGACGCCGATAACTCATTAAGCCTCGCTTTGGTAAAAGGCCCGCTACGCTAAAAGGCTGCTATGCTAAAAAAATTTGAAAAAATAGAAGAAAGTCTCAATCAAAAACTGACGTCCCTTGCCAAGGGGCTTAAGAAGCTGTGGATATTATGCGTCCCGGCGATTGTCTTTAAAAAATACTTTCAACTAAAGGCTTTTTTAAAAACTAAAGCCGTCCAATTAAAGAACTTTCTTACAAAAAAAGGCCAAGCTTCCGTCAGAATATTCTGGGTTCAATACGAGAAGGTCAACGGCGTTTCCAACGCGATTCAAAGTTTTCCCATTAAGCGCAAAGCGTTTGAAAGCGTTGGCGTCTTTAAAAGTTTTTTAGTCAAGACGCCTTTAAAAAATCACGCGGACTTGATCGCAAAACTTCTCATGGCAACCCTGGATAAAACCGCCATTCTTCTTGGAAAGCTTAGAAGCCCGCAGGTTTTAATCGCTTCCAGCGCCATGCTTATGATTTTTTTTGGAACTTACGGCGTCTATGTTTCAAGTCAAAAAATTTATATGCAAGAATGGGGCGGCCGGGCTCCGGCCAGTCAAGACCAATATTTAAAAAGGCCGGCTTATTTAAAGTATCCAAAAAGAACTTTAAAAGTTTTTAATGTGAAAGTTCCCATCTATGTTGAAAGCGTCAAGGCCATACAAAGCGTAACGGTTGATTTTACCGTCAGAACGGACACCCGCTTTGCCAAACAATTTCTTGAAGAGTACGAATACAAGCTAAAAGACCACTTC
>JBBDND010000180.1:0-3349 GCA_040877865.1 Bacteriovoracaceae bacterium
CTTTTTGATGTTTGGATCTCCCTGCAGGGCGGATCTGGAAACGTTAAGCGGGATGTCTTTGGAATCAATCGCGCCCTTTAAAAGGGAGAGAAATTCCGGGATCACGTTTTTAACGTTGTCAGAGACAAAAACTTGCTTGTTATAAAGTTTGATATTGGACTCGTTGGTGGGCTTTGAGCGATCAAGCTTTGGAAAATATAAAATTCCCTGCAGCGTGAAAGGGTGGTCAACGTTCAGGTGAATCCAAAAAAGCGGCTCGGGATCCATGGGGAAGAGTTTGCGATAAAATGTTTTATAATCCTCTTCTTTAAGCGTTGTGGGATCTTTCTTCCAAAGCGGCTCGGTGTCGTTAATGACGTCGTGGGGAATGGGCTTTTTGTCTTCTTCTTTTTCAGCCTTGGCGTTTTCAGCGTTAATTCTTTCAACTTCAGCCACATCCACCAGCTCAATTTTATAAGGCATAAAGTCGCAATAAGTGGAAAGGGTTTGCCTAATTTTCCAATTGTCTAAAAAGTCTTTATTTTCTTCGTTAATATGCAGGGTAACGTCTGTGCCGACAGTTTCTTTGTCGGAATCTTCAAACTCGTAGTCGGTTTGGCCGTTGCACACCCATTTGGTGGGCTTGGCGCCTTTAGCCCTTGCAAGAGACTGCACTTCTACCGTGTCCGCCACCATGAAAGCTGAGAAAAAGCCAAGACCAAACTTTCCGATAATGTCTTGTGTTTGAGCGCCTTCTTCTTTCATCTTTTTGACGAATTCCTCGGCGCCGGAAAAAGCGAGCTGAGCGATATATTTTTCCACCTCGTCCTCGTTCATGCCGATGCCGTTGTCTCTAAAGGTGATGGTTTTATTGTCTTTATTGACGATGACTTTGACATCGCCGGTTTGAACTTCTACGCCTTGTGACCTGTCAAGAGTTTGTCTCTTGGTGATGGCGTCGCTGGCGTTTGAGACCAATTCTCTGACAAAGATATCGTGTTCAGAGTAAAGCCATTTTTTGATGATGGGAAAGATGTCGTTGGTGTTTACGGAAATTTGACCTTTTCTAGCAGCCATTGATGCAACTCCTTGTATTTTTTGATTGTCTTTAATAAAACATTATGCAAAACCAATATGGTGACGATATTGGCGCCGTCAAGGTTATGTCAAAAATTAGAGGCTGTATGAGTAAAAATCCCGTTGAAAAAGTGACTGTTTTGACCACTGGCGGCACCATAGAAAAAACTTACGATGAAATAGAAGGCACTCTTTTTAATCGCGAAACCGTCATACGCAAAAGAATTGAAGAGCGTCTAAGACTGCCCTATACAAAACTTGAAATTAAATCGTTAATGGCCAAAGATTCGCTGGAAATGGATGAAGAGGATCGCGACAGTATCCTTAAGGCCGTTGCAAAAGCCGCCAAGCACGGCCATCCCATAGTGATATTGCATGGCACAGACACCATGCAGCAGAGCGCCGAGCGGGTGGCGGCTCAGTTTGATTCTCCTGTTCCAGTGGTTTTTACCGGCGCCATGAAACCTTTGGGTTTTGAGGATTCAGACGCGGTTCAAAATGTCACAGAGGCTTTGATGGCGGCTAAACTGATTAAACCGGGCATTTATGTGTCCTTTCACAATCGTTTATTTTCTGTTCCAGGGGCCCGCAAAAACAAGCGCCGCAGGACCTTTGAGGCCTTTTAAATACCGCCAAAAAGTCTTGCCACGGCCGCTTCTCGCTTCCTATCTTTTATGACCTTATTTCAGTGATTTAGTCCTGTTTTGGGCGCGAGGATATTGGGGTGACTTATAATTAAGAAAGTTCAACAAATATCCGACAAGTGGTTGAGATGAAAAAGACGTTGCCTTTAATTTTATTATTTATTTTCGCCTCTTGCGAGGATGTGGCAAGCAATCGTCAATTGGCCTCTGTGGGAGGGCATGACATTGTAGGCGGCGACGCTGGAGGCGGATCGGGCAATAATGCCGTGCCAGGCGGCGGCTCCCTTGATCCAGACAGTATTGAACAGGTTCAGCCTCAGGTGGAAATTCGCCACTTGGTTGAGCCTAAGGTGGACGACAACAGTCCTGGAGGATCTTATACCCGCAAGCTTACCATTCCTAAAAATTACGACGGATTCTTGCATGTGGCGGGGATTAATATCTCCACCTTGGCCGCGAAGAATCTTAAAGTGCGTTTTAAATTTGGGATAAACGCAAGCCCTATTACTGTTGGGGCCACCATCGCCACCGCCGCGGGCCTGACTCCCCAGACCAACGTGGAAGTGTTGTCGTTGGACTTTAGAGGTCAACCGTTTAAAAACATCAATCTTAATTACGACCTTTACGACTATAATGATTACGAATCGGGCATTTTGCACGAGCCTGTTCAATACAACCGCAATGACAAGCTTTTTTGCCGAGGGCTAAAGCTGGAGCACGACCCCACTTTTAACGGCCAAGTTGCCCAAGGCTGCTCCGACAGCGACGATATTTGCAAGTACTCGTTTGCCAAGGTGGTGGACAAGGGACTGGTTAAAGATGATTGGCTGACTCCGATCCTGCCGACTGAACTTAATGTGGCAAGCGAATCCTATTCTCTAGCCGACGACTCCAACGCGACCGATTTGGCGAGGTGTTTGCCGGACAATCCAAGCTCTTACAATCACACTATAGACGGCGTCACTTTTCCTTTTTCCGCCTATTACGACAATGGCGACAATGAGTGGAAAATATTAGGCGGAAGTTTAAAAAGTATTTTTGACGGCGACGCCAACAGCGCTTTTTATTATCAAGGGCCTTATCAAAGCATTAATTTAAACACTTGGCAGATCAGCGACGCCGCCGTGTTGGGGAAATATGGCATTTTTGGAAAAATCGAGCCGTTAAACTCTGTTGCCGGTTTGGATAAGACTGAATTGCAGTTTGGTTACCAGTCCAAACTTTTTCCTTTGGCCGCCAAATTGGATTTGCCTAAAGACGTCGAATATATGGGAAGCGAAATTTTCGACGGTCCCAAAGAGTCTAAATTTATGGCCTCTAACGGTCAGAGCCGCCAATGGATGGACGGCTGCAACGCCCGAGTCTCCACCATGGTGAACGACTATCATGGAGAACATGTCGGTTCTTGCAACGTCACCGCGACCATAGAGATTGTCGCGGTGGAAGATGACGGAACTGAAAAGGTTATTGACGTCACTGAAGAAGTGAAATTGCAATTGGTTAAACCCGAGGCTTTGAGCTCCGACGGCGACAATGTTTTATTGTCGAGTTTCCAATCTTGTTCGTCTTCCAACCAGTGTGGTTCAGGATCCTGTTGCATCAACAAAAGATGTTGGTCAAAAGATATCGTTTCACAATGCGTGGAGGAC
>JBBDND010000181.1:0-18287 GCA_040877865.1 Bacteriovoracaceae bacterium
AAATCGTTTCCGTTGGAACCGGGTACACCAACCAAGACGGAAGCCGCAGAGAGTTAGAGGTAAAAGCTGGAGACAAAGTTCTTTTTGGCAAATACTCGGGCTCTGAAGTCAAAGTTGAGGGAGATGATTACCTCATTATGAAAGAAGACGAAATTCTAGGAATCCTACAATAAAATAATTTCCCACTCTCAATTAAGGAGACAAAAATGTCAGCTAAAGAATTAAAGTACAGTGAAAGCGCCAGAGGTTTGATCCTAAAAGGCGTAAACTCCCTTGCCGACGCGGTAAAGGTGACTCTTGGACCCAAGGGAAGAAATGTCGTTATCCAAAAGTCGTTTGGAGCTCCACAAATCACCAAAGACGGCGTGTCTGTGGCCAAAGAAATTGAATTAGAGAACGCTTTTGAAAATATGGGCGCTCAACTTGTAAAAGAAGTCGCTCAAAAAACCAACGAAGACGCCGGCGACGGAACAACAACCGCCACAGTTTTGGCCCAAGCGGTTTATAGAGAAGGCGCCAAGCTGGTTGCCGCCGGCCACAATCCAATGGACCTTAAAAAGGGCATTGATTTGGCGACAAGCAAAGTCATCGAATATCTAAAAAAGAACTCAAAAGAAATTAAAACCAACGAGGAAATCGCGCAAGTTGGATCCATCTCTTCCAACAACGATATGGAAATTGGCAAAATGATCGCCGACGCCATGGAAAAAGTTGGCAAAGAAGGGGTTATCACTATCGAAGAATCCAAGACCGCCGACACTTACAGCGAAGTTGTTGAGGGGATGCAATTTGATAGAGGATACCTTTCCCCTTACTTTGTCACCAACACTGAAAAGATGCTTACGGAATTCGACAACGCCAATATCTTGATCACCGACAAGAAAATTTCCGGCATGAAAGAGCTTTTGCCTTTGCTTGAAAAATCGGTTCAAAGCAACAAGCCTCTTCTTATCATCGCCGAAGACATTGAAGGCGAAGCCTTGACGACTTTGGTCGTTAACAAATTAAGAGGAACGCTTAATGTTGCCGCCGTTAAAGCCCCCGGCTTTGGCGACAGAAGAAAAGAAATGCTTAAAGACATCGCTTGCTTGACGGGCGGACAAGTGATTTCCGAAGAGCTTGGCATGAGCCTGGAGACGGCCGAATTGGACGTTTTAGGAACCGCTAAAAAAATCACTATCGACAAAGAAAACACGACAATCGTTGACGGCGCCGGCGAGAAAAAAGCTGTAGATGACAGAGTCAAGGCCCTTAAAGGTCAAATTGAAGAAACCACTTCCGACTACGACAAAGAGAAGTTGCAAGAAAGATTGGCCAAATTGGCCGGCGGCGTTGCGGTTCTTTATGTCGGAGCTCCAACCGAATCCGAAATGAAAGAGAAAAAAGACAGAGTTGAAGACGCTCTTAACGCCACTCGCGCGGCGGTTGAAGAAGGCGTTATCGTTGGGGGCGGCGCGGCCCTTGCTCACGCCACCAAAGCTTTGGAAGACTTTAAAACCGGCAATGAAGAGCAGGACTTTGGCATTAGAATTGTTAAAAGATCTATCGAAGAGCCGCTTAGACAAATCGCTTCCAACTCAGGTCAAGAAGCCTCGGTTGTGGTTAACGAAGTCAAAGGCAATAAGAGCTTTGCCTACGGCTATAACGCCGCGGCTGACCGTTTTGAAGACTTGGTTAAGGCCGGCATTATCGATCCAACCAAAGTCACCAGATCGGCCTTGCAAAACGCGGCTTCTGTCGCGGGCATGATGCTTACGACTGAAACCATGATCGCCGACCTTCCGAAAAAAGACGAAGGCGGCGGCGGAATGCCTGCCGGCGGCATGGGCGGCATGGGCGGAATGGGCGGAATGCCAGGGATGATGTAGATAAACTCCTGCGCAAGCCAGCACAGTAGTCGCTACACTTAACTGCCAAGAAGGACGCGAGCTGTGGCGAGCGTCCATGGCAAATTCCTTCTAGAAAATTAGAATAAACACCAGGGGACCCTTTCGGTCCCCTTTTTTTAGGTACCACGTACCTAAGCGACCAAAGCGCTCGGTGTCATTGCGCTCGGCGCGTTTTTGGCGCTGGAGCCAATATAACTTTTGTCTAAGTTATGGAAAGTTTGAAATTAAGTTTTCTTTAGTGTTGGCGCGAGGTGTGCAATTGTAATGAGTGTCCAAAGGAAGGGCGCTCAGGTCTAAGGATGGACCACTTACTTTTCAGAATAAAACGATAAGGCAAAATTTTCCCCTAATGGCGCCTAAATCCATTCGTTCTTTTGAAGGCTCACGGAAGAGCCGAAAAGTTCAGTATGAACGCCTTAAAAGACGAATGGATTTTTTATTTAAAACTGACTCCCAATCTTTCAGAAAACTTTTTTTCCATCGACAAGGAGTTTAAGCGCTACGGCCTTAACTTGCTTCCAGTGAGTTTTCCCAATCTTTTGGAACTGATAAAGGCCGATGAGACTTTTCATGTTGTCGTGTTGGTGACCTCGCAAAAAGAGGCGGCCTATTATTTAAGACACGTCTCCAAGCACGCAAAAAATTTGCTCAGGTTTAAAAAAATAAACATGTACGCCGCGTCCAGCTTCGCTTTTATCAATGAAAGCTCCAAGCTCACCTTTAGACACAATTACGACTTTTACCCTCTGCCAATTAAAGCCGCGGATTTATGTGATAAAATCACCACAAAGGTTTTGGATAAAGCGGTGGAAAACACCAAATGGCCGGGAGGAAGAACTCCCCGCACGACCATTTCAAGGTAGGGCATGAAAAGCAAACATCCTGAAATTCACCAGCGCTATATGTTGTTGTTTAAAATTGACGCCAAAAATCTCTTCCAGCGCGTTAGCCAAAGACAGCATGAATACATTGAAATTTTTTCTTTAAAACGCAATCGTTCCGTTTTTAAAGATATTTTTGAGAACCGCTACGCCAAGGCCAGCGCCTTTGATTTGTCCCATTGCGCCCAAGAAGTTTTAGAAGCTATGGATCAGTTTTATACCGCGGCAGATGAGCTGTATTGGTATTTGAAACACACCCAAGACATGCCAAACACCATTGAAGACGAGGTCTCGAGAAAAGTGGCGAGACTTGGGAAACTCTACCAGCAATTGAGCTTGTATATAGACGCCGAACTCTCTGGCGACGCGGGGGAAACCGGGACGGAAATCGGAACAGATTACGCCGAGGACTTCTCAGAAATTCCGTCCGACGATATACACAACGATTCTTTTGTCATGGACGGCGAAAAGCGCGAGGAAAGCGCCTTGGAGGACTATCTTCAGCCGGAGGAGTTTCCCGAGCCGGAAGAATTTGACGAGTCCGAAGCTTATGACGACGAGGGCGCCTCCAAAGACAGCTAAGCCCTCTGTAATTTCTACAATTTCTAGCGGTTAAACTTACTTAATTTTCTAATTAAAGCTAAACATGGACTTATGAAAGTCGCGCTTTTAATGACACTTTTCTTTTCCTTGGTTTGCTCGGGAAAATCAAGCTATTCGGCCAAACGGCTAAATCAGCTCTCGGGAGAAAAAAGCTCTAAATTTGACACCAAATCTTCGTGGGATTTGGCCTATTCCAGGCCCTCTTTTATTTTTGGAAAATCTCCCGCCAAGTTCTTGGCGGAAAATTTTGATTTTTTGGCTCCCAACTCAAATGTCTTGGACATGGGAATGGGAGAGGGAAGAAACGCGGTGTTTTTGGCGCAAAAAGGGCATAAAGTCACAGGCATCGACATTTCCAGCGTCGCCATAAAAAAAGCGCATATGTTGGCAAAAGAGTTTGGCGTAAAAGTAAAGGGCGTGGTCGCCTCTTTGGAAAAATACTCCATTCCGGAAAACTCTTTTGACGCGATTATTTGCTTTTACTATGTGGATCGAAAGCTGGCGGCAAAAATCAAAAAGTGGCTCAAGCCTGGAGGAGTGTTGGTTTACGAGGCCTATACCGAGAAACAAAAAAACAAAAAAAATCATCAAAAATACAGCGAAGACCAATACCTAAGACCCGGCGAGCTGTTGGAAATGTTTAAGGGAATGAAGCTTTTAAAATACGAAGAACCGCTGCATGAAAGCGTTTTTCGAGCCAGTGTCATCTTTCAAAAGCCAATATAAAGGAAATCGTGTCCAAATTTATCTCAACCAAAAGATTTTCAGGATACCCTTGCACTCATCGCCAGTGGCGGGCGGCTTCCCATTGTCGTTTTGTTCACGGGTATAGCAGAGAGTTTTACTTTGAATTTGAATGCGATGAATTGACCAAAGAAATGTGGGTGATGGATTTTGGCGGCTTGAAAGAGGTTAAAGAGTGGCTGGGTTATATGTTTGATCACACTTTTCTCGTCGCCGATGACGATCCCGCGTTGCAAGATTTTAAAAAGTTGGATCAGGCCGGGGTGATTCAATTAAGGACCATGCCCAACGCCGGCATGGAGGGCAGCGCCGAGTTTGTTTATGAGCGCGCCAGCAAAATTGTGGAGAAATCCACTGAAGGCCGCGTGCGCATTACCAAAGTTGAAGTGCGGGAAAACGAAAAAAATTCCGCTATTTTCATACCAAATTAGTCAGACTGCTCTTTAATCCCCTTCGCAAACTGCTTGGAAACCAACGCTTTCATTGGCATAATATGTTTATGTTAACAGCGCTTACTTTATTGATTTTTTTGAGCTCTTCCTTGTTTGCTCAGGAATTTTCCGTTGACGAGTCCACCGCGACTTTTGCGGCAAGAGTCTCCAGAATTAATAAAACCGCGAAACTAATGCGGCTAAAAATTGACTTTGCCAACGCCAAGTACTTAAACCAAAAAGATCAGCTTGAATTCTGGAATGAGACATATCCGGACAAGCGCTGCTTGGCCTATGTTGAAGGAAGATCCAGTGAATATCTATTAATTAAAGTTCCCCACTTTGCCGATTGCGTTCAAGCTGTGCATTTAACAGTGGGCAGTTATTTGCATCTGCACTCCAAAGATTTGGAGAGCAACCTAAAAGTGGGCAAGGATCTGGTGGAAGTGCTCCTGAAAAAGAGGCTGGCGTTAAGGGCCAGGGCCATGCGCCATCAAAAAGAGCTGCATCAGTTTGTCGAAAAAATGGACGCCGTAAACAAGCGCTACGAAGTACTGAGACAAAAGCTGGAATTGGAGTGGCAAAGCGAGCTAAGCGCTTTGGAAGAAGACAAAACCGAGAGCTATACCAGCTATAAACAATCTCAGGCCAGACTTAATGAGCTTGAACATAAACTGCAAAAATATCGGGTTGAAGAGCAAAATCTTGTTGAAGACAGATGGTCTCTTGACCCCACGCTTTATTTTAAAAAATAGGAAGAAACATGAAATATATTTTAATCGCTCTGTCCGGGCTCCTGGCGCTCTCTTGCCAGCCAAAACCTACAAGAAACATCGCTTTTTACAATAATATCGGCAATGAGCCCACCACCTTGCATCCCTTAAAGGGAGCTACGGACGCGGCTTCAAATCGAGCGTCTGAACACGTGATAGAGACCCTTTTGACTAGAGACATCGACACCTATGAATGGAAGCCAGCCCTGGCGGTTGAATGGAAAGTTAGCGACGACAAAAAAGAGTTTACTTTTAAACTGCGAGAAGGAGTCAAGTGGCACGATGGCGAGCCTTTTACCGCGGCGGACGTCAAATGGTCATTTGACGCGATTTTTGACGACAAATATAAGGCCATAGCCATTAGACCTTACTATGAAGGTATTGAAAAAGTTGAGATCATTGACAAGTTTACCGTGAAGTTTGTGGCCAAAAACGACTATTATAAGAATTTCGACACCTCCGCCGGGCTTTCTATACTCCCAAAACATTTTTACGAGCAAGACAAAGAAAAAGCCTTTTATAATAAAACGCTGGTTGGGACCGGCCCCTATAAACTAAGTCTTTATAAAAGGGGCAATAGAGTGGTGTTGGACAGAAATTCCGATTGGTGGGGATTTAAATCGCCGGATCAAAAAGAGTGGAATTTTCCAAAGATTGTTTTGCGCTTTATTAGCGAGCGAAACGTGGCTTTGGAAATGTTAAAAAAAGGCAGCTTGGACTTTCTGGCCTTGCAGCCATCCGAGTACGTCAAAAAAGCGGTGGGACCAAAGTGGGGCAAGGAAGTTCACAAGGTTAAAACCTTTAATAAAACCCCAAAGGGATACAATTTTATCGGATGGAACTTGGAGCATCCGATTTTGGAAGACATCAAGGTGAGAAAGGCCTTGTATCATCTGGTGAACCGAGAATTGATGATCAACAAGTTTGAATACGGGTATTCCTATCCCGCCGCGGGCCCGATTTATCATGAAAGCCCTTATCACGACAATTCCCTTGAGCCTGTGAAGTACGATCCAAAAAAAGCTTTGAGCCTTTTGAGACAGGCCGGCTGGAAAGACAGCGACGGAGACAATATTCTAGACAAGACGATTGGCGGCAAGAAAAAGAAGCTGTCTTTGACCATCTTGGAGCCCTGGGAAGGGTTTATGAAATATTTGACGGTCTTCAAAGAGGACGCCAAAAAAGCGGGAGTTGAAATAAACATCAAGCTTATCGAGTGGAACTCTTTTATTAAACTGGTGGAAGAAAAGAAATTCGACGCCATTCGAATGGCCTGGTCGGCCTCGGTGGATTGGGATCCCAAACAGATTTGGCACTCTGATTCCATCGAGGGCGGATCAAATTTTATCAGCTACTCAAACCCGGAAGTCGACAGATTGACCGACAAGGCGAGATTTATTCACGATCGAGACGAGAGAATAAAGGTTTTGAAAAAAGTCGAACGCATGATCGCGCAAGACGTTCCTTACGTGTGGTTTACTTATAAAGACTCGACCATGTACGCCCACACCGACAGAATCAAAAAAGAAAAAGACACTTATAACTATGGCGTTGGCGTTTCTTATTGGGATTTTAAGTCCAAAGCGAAAAAAGAAGAATAGGTTGGCATGTTAAAGTACATTCTTAGAAGGTTGATTCTTTTGATTCCGACGTTGCTTGGAATCACCATTGTGGTTTTTGGTGTGGTGAATCTGGCCCCCGGCTCTCCCATAGAGCAAAAGATCCAGCAACTGCGCTTTGCCGGCGCCGCCGAGGGGGGCGAGAGCGGTGGATCTCAGCAAGGAACCGCCACCGTGTCAAAAGAGGTTTTGGACGCGCTTAAAAAACAATACGGCTTCGACAAGCCCATTCATGTTCGCTATTGGATATGGCTTAAAAATTTGACCAGGCTTGATTTCGGAGAGTCTTTTACTTACGAGGAGCCGGTGATCGACGTTATCATGTCAAAGTTTCCGGTGTCCTTGCAGTTCGGGGTGTTGTCTTTGTTTTTAAGCTATCTAATATCCATTCCGCTTGGGGTGTACAAAGCGGTAAAGCACAACTCGAAATTCGACTCGGTCACCAGCTTTATTTTGTTTGTCGCTTATTCCATTCCCAGCTTTATGTTGGCCATCGTTTTGATTGTCTTTTTGGCCGGCGGCAGCTTCTTGGACATCTTTCCCATTGGGGGCCTGTATTCGGATTTTTATGACGAGTTGAGCGCGGGACAGCGAGTGTTGGATCGAGTTTACCATTTTATTTTGCCTTTGATTTGTTACACCATAGGATCTTACACTCAATTGACGCTGTTGATGAAGAACTCTTTGATGGAAGAAGTCCAAAAAGACTATATCCGAACCGCTCGAGCCAAAGGTTTGGGGGAGAAGACCATTTATTTAAAACACGCTTTGCGCAACGCCCTTATCCCCATCGTCACTGGCATCGGCGGGTTTTTGTCCATCTTCTTCGCCGGCTCCCTTATTTTGGAAAAGATTTTCCAATTAGACGGTATCGGCCTTTTGAGTTTTAACTCTATTTTGTCCAGAGACTACAACGTCATCATGGGGCTGGTGTTTATTCAGGCGTTGTTAATGTTGATTGGAAACATCATAAGCGACATCGCTTATGTGGTGGTTGATCCAAGAATAGACTTTCAGTAAGAACTAACGCGATAAGGAAGCGATAATAAGGAAGCGATAATAAGGAAGCTAGAGAGATGATAGACAAGTGGATTAAAAACGAAGAAACCTTAAAGAAGTGGAACGCTTTTAAAAACAAAAAGGCCGCCTGGATTTCTCTGTGGCTTATTGTTATTTCTTCCTTTTTCAGTTTTAGCGCCGAATTTTGGGCAAACTCAAAGCCCATTGTCATTAGCTACAATGATGAAATCTTTTTTCCGGTTTTTAAAGAATACTCGCCGCGGGCGTTTGGGATTGAGGACACGCTTTTTATCGACTATAAAAAGCTCGAAATGTCCGAAGAGGACTGGGCGCTTTGGCCGCCCATAAAATGGGATCCCTACCAATCCAATCGCGAAGTGGACGAGTATCCCGCTCCGCCGAGCTCCTCAAACCTGATGGGCACCGACGATCGCGGGCGAGACGTCTTGACCAGGTTGCTGTACGGCTTTCGTTACAGCATCGCCTTCGCGGTTTTTGTTTGGCTTATCACTTTTACCGTTGGCGTGTTGCTTGGAAGTTTGCAGGGATATATGGGAGGACGGACGGATTTGTACATGCAAAGATTCACCGAGGTCTTAAGCACCGTTCCCCAGCTGTTTTTGCTGATTATTTTAATCGCGGTGTTTCAGCCTACCTTGGCGCTGCTCATTCTTATTTATTCCCTGTTTGGCTGGATTCCCATTAGTTACTATATGCGGGCGGAATTTTTAAAAAATAGAAAAAAAGAATATGTCGAGGCCGCCAGATCGTTGGGCGCTGGTCACGGAAGAATCTTTTTTCGCCATATTCTGCCCAATTCATTGGCGCCTATTATCACTTTTTCTCCTTTTGCCATTGTCGCCAATATCAGCGCTCTCGCGGCGCTGGATTATCTTGGATTCGGCCTCACGCCTCCCACCCCAAGTTGGGGTGAATTGCTGGCCCAGGCCCAAAACAACTTTACCATTGGCTGGTGGCTGGCCTTGTTTCCCTCCTTGGCCTTGTTTTTCGCTTTGACCTTTTTCTCCTTGGTGGGAGAAGGCATTAGAGACGCCATGGACCCTCATCAGCGCAAGTAGGTACCACGTACCTACTTGAAATCACGATTTTTTCACACCCTTTAGTTATTACAATTAGGCTAAAAACGCTTTAACGCTAAGCGTCGAGGTGGTAGTTATAATTTATTACTTATTTTTTGCTTAATCAAAGGAGAATAAATGAAAACCACTCTTGCAATGGCCATCGCGGCTTTATTCATGTCGGCCGCCTATGGAACTATCATCAAAGAAGATTATCCCACGGTAAAGATAACTGACGCGATGGGATCAAAATCCGTATCGATTAAAGGTTTTTGTCTTTCCGACGACCAAAAAACCCTAAAGAGCCTGGCTCCAAGAACGGTTTGCGTAAAGTCCAAGCATATTGGACGCGGTTATAAAAAATGCGTTAAAAAATCCACACAACAGATTGAAGCTCCCAACGCTTATTATGTAATGAGTTGCGCCGGCGCCCGCTGTTCAGATCGAGTTTACACCAAGAAAAGCTATCCAAGAGACTTGAATATCAAAGTTTATGAATTGGATCCTCGAGGCGGAACGAGAACGCGGGTAGACTCCTTTACCCACACGCTGCCGCATTGTGATTAATTAGAATTGGATCTTTCTAGTAAGAAGATGCCACCACATCACAAAGTCCGCCAAGAGACTAAATAAGGGTTGCTTAAAGGTTGCGGGGCGATTTTTTTGAAAGAAAAAATGTCCCGCCCAAGCAAAGCCGTATCCCGCCAAGGGACAAAGCCACAACAAATTCCATTGTCGGCTCAAAAGCGCGGCGGCCGCGACTAAGACAACCACCCATGTGCCAACAAAGTGCAAAACTCTATTCAAGCTGTCGGAGTGCTCCGCCAAGTAGTAAGGATAAAATTCTTTAAAGCTTTTTCGCCTTTCAGTTTCCACGCTATTCCTCTTGGCGCTCGGATTTGATTTCATTTTTCATCTCTCTAAAGAGCCTGGACAAAGAGGGGGGCGCGATTCCCAAATAACTGGCCAAGTATGTTTTTGGGATTCTTGAAACGTCTAAATGTTTTGACTCCAGGCTGCGTTTCAGTCTTTCTTTGGCGTTATGGAGAACAAATTCAATCTCGCGTTTGGTCTTGCTCATGTAGTTTCTTAACAAGGCCTCTCGATAGATCTCGTTCCAAACGTTTTCTTTTTGCATAATTTCTAAAAAGGCCTGGTACTTAATGGTGTAGACGCAGCTGTCCTCAACCGCTTGGCAAGAAACGATTGAAGGAGATTTTTCCCAAGTAAGAAAGAAATCCAAAATAAAGCCCTTTTCTTGGATAAAAGAGTAGGTTTTTTCTTCGCCCTCTTTATCAATCAAATAAAAACGGAAAAGCCCTTTGCTGACAATGGCGACTTCGTCACAATGATCAAAGTGTTGAAAAAAATGCTCGCCTTTTCGCAAATGGCGTTCGTGTAGGCGCTCTTCCAGCTCTTCCCAGCTTTGAATGGGAATGTTTACCATGGATTGAAGATGTTCTTTTAAATGGTCTGGTAAATGGTCTGACAATTGCGCCATGTCACCTGCTGTTTTTGCTCGTCGTTTACATCGGTTAATCTCTATTATATTTTTTCCAGATAACAATGTATATTGATAATTCATCTTTAACACGGGGCTTAAATGCGATCTTTTGCCAATAGAACTGAAGGCTTTCAAGACTCAATCTTTGCGGTTATGAGCAAAAAGGCGGTTGAAAACAACGCTATAAATCTTTCCCAAGGATTTCCTGATTTTGACGGGCCGCAATTTTTAAAAGAAAGCGCCGCCGATTTTATCCGGCAGGGACACAACCAATACGCGCCTTTCGCCGGAGTGGAGCCTCTGCGTTCGGCTTTAAGCGATATCTACAAGAGATTTTATGATTTGTCGTACGACAAGGACTTGGAAGTCACCGTGGTTAACGGCGCCACAGAAGGAATTTACGCCACGATTCAGGCCTTGGTAAATCCCGGCGACGAAGTGGTGGTCTTTGAACCCGTGTACGACTCCTATGTTTCTTCCATCCAATTGGCCGGCGGCATTCCGGTTCCCGTCACTTTAAAGGGAGAAAACTTTTCTTTTGATCCGGCCGAGTTGGAGGAGGCGATCAATCATCAAACAAAATTGATTATTATCAACAGCCCCCACAACCCAAGCGGAAAAATTTTTAATCAAAGCGAGTTGGAGGCGGTGGCAAAAGCCGCCATAGAAAACGACTGCTTTGTTTTAAGCGATGAAGTCTACGAGCATTTGACCTATGATGGCAACAAACACATCCCCATCGCAAGTCTTGAAGGCATGTTTGAGCGAACCGTCACCGTGTCCAGCGCGGGGAAAACATTTGGCCTGACCGGCTGGAAAGTGGGATGGTGCTGCGGCCATGAAAATATCATTGATAGAATAAGAAAACTTCACCAATACATAACTTTTTCCATCGCGACTCCGTTGCAATTGGCGGTTGCCCAAGGATTGCGAGACATAGACGGCTACTTGCCCGAGTTTAGAAGCTCTTATCAAAGTAAAAGAGATTTTTTTCACCAGGGGCTGAAGGATCTAGGCTTTGACTTTCCTTCGCCTGGGGGCACTTATTTTATGATGCTGCCCATTGGCGGCAAAACCGCTTTAAGCGACGTCGAATACTGTGAAGAGCTTATCATGGAGAATAAAGTGGCCTCTATTCCCTCTTCGGCGTTTTATTTAAAGTCGCAGGAGGGAAAAAAATACCTTCGGGTGTGTTACGCAAAAAAAGAGGCCACCTTAAAGGCGGCCTTAAAGAGCTTGGGGGCGGTTTAAAGAGCTTGCAGCTTTAGCGTTGCGGTTTTTTTCTTGCCGTCTCTGCGGTAATGAACTTTAACCTTGTCCCCAATTTCATACTGTTCGAGAGCGTGGTAAATATCGTCCAAATTTTTGATCTTACTGTCGTCAATTTTGGTAATCACGTCTCCCAAATAAATCCGCCCGTACTTGTCTCGCATCATGCCTTTCAACCCCGCCTTGGCCGCGGCTCCCTCGGGATCAACATAAGATATGGCGGCCCCCTGTTCGCCTATGTATCGCTCGGCGATGGCGTCTTCCAACACGGTGACGCCCAGACCTGGACGAATCACTTTTCCATGCTTGATTAATTGGGGAACAAATCTCTTGATGGTGTCAACCGGCACGGCAAAGCCCAGGCCGGCGCTGGAGCCGGACGTGGAAAAAATCATGGTGTTCATTCCTATGACTTGCCCTTGCGAGTTCAAAAGCGGCCCTCCCGAGTTTCCCTGATTGATGGCGGCGTCGGTTTGAATCATGTCGTGTATCTTGACGCCTCCAATGCCTTGGATCTTTCTTCCCAGGGCCGAGATGATTCCCCGAGATATGGAGTGGTCCAAACCAAAAGGGTTTCCCAGCGCCAAGGCGCTCTGCCCCACCAAAAGATCCTTGGAGGAGCCGGCCGAAACCGGTTTAAGGCTTTTTGGCTTATCCTTAAGCTTTAAGACGGCAATGTCCTTTTTGGGAGCGACCCCGACAACTTCGGCTTTGTATTGTTTTGAGTCGTCGTGAAAAGTCACCAAAAAGTTGTTGCCGCCTTGAACCACATGGTAATTGGTCACAATGTGTCCATTCTCGTCCCAGACAAAGCCCGAGCCCGATCCTTGCGGCACTTCAACCTCGCCGTAGAAGAAATTGTTGGCAACCCGAATATTGGAAACGTTTACCACCGATCCCACCACGGAATGGTAGACGTTGATAATTCTTTTTTCTTCTTCCAAGAGCCCGCTCATTTCTTTTTTGATTTGGGCGGGCGTTTCTGTTTTAGGCACGATGGTCTTTGCTGTTTCCTCTCTTGATTCTTCTCTTGTATCTTCATTGGCAAAACAGGAGCTAAAGCTTAAAAAACAAAAAATATAAATAAAGAATCTCATATGGCTTCCTTTTCTATTGCTAAAAACAAGGTTATATTGCCTTAAGAAAACTATTTTCTAAACGCTATTTTAAAGTAAACAGGTTAATATTTCTACGGAATCAAAAAGGATTTTTCGGTGAGCGGCGAACAAAATATTGAATTTTTCAACCGATATACCAGACAAGTTGAGACGGAAAAAGTCTACGGCGATTTTCTGGTCAAATTTTTATATAATTCTTCTCCAGGCAAAGTTCTCACCCCTATTTTTGCCAATAAATTTGTTTCCAAAGCTTACGGGATGATGCAAAACAATATGCTGAGCCAATTAAAGGTGCCTGGATTCGTCAAGAATTTTGCCATAGATTTGACGGATTATGAGCCGGGGTCTTTAAAGCTTTCCAACCAATCTCTTTCTTATAAAAATTTCAACGAATTTTTTATTCGCAAATTTAGTCCTGGAAAAAGAAGCTTTTTAAGCGAGCAAAAACGCATGCCCGCTTGCGCCGAGGCCCGCTACTTTGGATATGAATCGGTGGGGGAAGAGACTGTGGTGCCGGTCAAGGGCAAATATCTTAATGAAGAAAAGATTCTTAAAAATCCGGAACTGGCCAAGGACTTCGCCGGAGGGCCGGTTTTGATCGCGCGGCTTTGCCCGGTGGATTATCACCGCTATCATTATGTGGACGACGGCAAAACTCTGGCCAATTATCATTTGAAAGGAGAGTTTCACTCGGTAAATCCGTTGGCCTTGAAATTTAAATCAGACATTTTCATGGAAAACGAAAGACGAGTTTCCATCCTTGAGACTAAAAACTTCGGAAAGCTGGCCTTTGTGGAAGTCGGCGCGGTCATGGTGGGAAGAATCGTCCAAACCCACGACGAAAAGAAAAGCTTTAAAAGAGGCGACGAAAAAGGATACTTCCTGTTTGGCGGCTCCACCGTCATTTTGATGGGGCAAAAAGGAAGCTGGAAACCTTCCGCCGATATTTTGGAAAACACCGCCAAGGCCAGGGAAACTTACGTCCATCTTGGCGACGAAATCGCGCGGGCCGATTAAAGCTTCATATACTGCTCCAGCTCTCCGGTAATTTTGTATTTTGGCATAAATGTTTTTTGGCGCAAACCAAAACGATAATCATGTCGGCCTTTGCAGTCGCCGTTAACCAATCCCACGTTCAACGACAACGCCCCTTCAACCGCGGTTAAACCCACTTTTTCGGAAGGAGAGGCAAGGAGAATATCCGGAGCCTGAGCTTTTTGAGATTTAAAAACCGCCCGCTTTTGAATAAACTGGCAGCTTTTCTTTCTAAGCACCTGAACTCTGGATCTGTAAGTGTCGACATAATCATAATATTTGTAGGAGCCTGTCATTTTTTTTTCGGCGAGCGAGGGGATAAAAACTTGGGCCTGAATGTTTTTAATTCTCCATTTAAAAGAGTTGGGGCGGTATGTCGGACTGTAAAATGGAGAGGAAACTTCAAAGCGCTCGACTTCGCGCTTGGCGACTTTTTCCCGCAGATCTTTCATGGTGATGTATTTTATCAAGATTGCTTGGCCTGGCATGGGAGTGAAGTTTAATGATTGAGAGGGGGTGTTGACGATCTTCCAAAATCCCGCGTGGTCTTCATAATTGTTAATGTCAACTTTCTCCGAAAAATGGCGCAACCCGTAGATATGCAGCGGGTTTCCGAAGCTGTCAACAGAGCGATCGATATCTAAAAGGCTCAATGCTTGCCTCAAAGAGAGTTTGTGGTCGATATAAAAAGAGGCGCTTTCTTTTGAATTTTCAATGATGAGGCGATAACCGCGGCGAAGGACAAGGCTTTGGGCCTGTAAAAAGGAAGAACGTTTTCCCCTTTTCTCAAAACCAAAATTTTCAATATTGAGCGCGAGGATCGAAAGGGGGGTCGCCATATGAGACAAGTCCACTTCGAATTCCAACTCTTCTTTTTCCAAGTCGTAAGAAACCAGGTGGGTTTTAACCGATTCTGCGGGAAATTTGTAGTTAAAAAACTTTAAAGTCAGAGAACGAATCTTCTCAAAGTTTCCAATTCTTATTTTTACCAAATACTTTGAGGCGGAGCCCTTTTGTTTGAAAAACCAGGTGTTGACCGAGTCAAAGGGCTCAAGGCCTATCGCTTGATTTTTATATTGTTCCTTGTACCTCTCAAAAAAGTGATCCCTTGCAAGCTCTTTCTTGTCGGCCGCTTTTAAAGATTCTTTTTTTTTGACGTCAAATACAGAAAGGACGACAAGTTTTGGATCAGGCCAGCTTGAGCTTAAATCTTTTCGATGATCAGAGCTGGAATCGGAGAAAACAAGCAAGGGGTCGGGGCCTGACTTTTTTATTGGCCCGCAACTTGCCAATAAGCCTGCCAATAAGCCTGCCAATAAACTTGTCAATAAACCTGCCAATAAACTCGGCAGGAGACTATGAAATATAAGCGTTAATGGCTTTCGCATAATTTTCCCCTCCCCAAAAAACAAAAGTCTCTTCCTTGGTGGGGCCTTTGTTTTGCTTGAGTCCCTCCAGAAAAGTCTCCAAATTATAAAGCATCGCTTTTAGCAGTTTTTTTTCTTTTTCATTCATGTACGCTTTCTTGAATTTAAAAGAGCTTTGATTTTCCAACAGCGACATCTTTACGCATTCTCTGACCAAGGTGTTTATCTCTACAGTCAAATTGCGTCTGTCGTTAAGCTCGGCGACGATGGCCGGGCCTAAACTTTGGTTAAATTGGTATATATTGTTTTTTTGAACGACCAGATTTTTCGCCAAAAGCGAGCAAATAACATTTACGCAAGCTCCTGTGTCTACTCCCGTGTCGGCCTGGATCGCGTCGACTGTTTTGTCCGACTTGTTGATGGATTCCAAAATCATTCTTTCTAGAATAGTAAAATTGTACATGTCTTTCTCCTATGACGCCGGCGCCGGCGCGGGTTGATAAGTTTTGTTTGTTGCGCAATGATTTAGAAAATTTTCAATTTTTAACATGTGGTTAAATTCGATCTCCAAAAGCGACAATTCGGTGTCCGACGCCGTGTCGATAAACTTTTGAAATTTTTCCATTAAAGAAAATGTCGAATCGCTTAAGGAGCCTTTTCTAAGCGAGGCCTCAAAAGCCTCGTATTCTTTGAGCTTCATTTCGGCCCCGTTGAAAAGACGAAAGACCCTGGTCATTTGAATGCCCGTCTCCTGGGAGATGACTTTTAGAGTGCGGCCGGGAAAGGCCTTCTTATACTTGTTAATGATGGAATTTTGATAGTTCACTTTGTCCCCCCTCTCTGTTTTTGTTTTGATGGAAGGGGTTAGAGCAAGGTTTGCGCCAAACTATCTAATTGATTCTAAAACTCTGTAAAAAGCGGAAGATGATATTCTCAAGTCCTTGATTGTTTTGGCGATTTTTCCTTGATTGCTCTCAAGGGTTTCCTTTACCACCGTTTTTTCCAGATTTTTTACGTACGCTTTAAGCCCTTTAGAGGAGATAAAATCCTTTTGAGCCGCGGTTAAAAAGGAATTTTGTTCCGAATCCGAATGATGGGAATTCATAAGGATGTGATCCGGCAGGTCTTTTAGGTTTATGACCCCGTTTGATTTCAAGGTCAAAATATCGCAAGTCTTTATCAGCTCTCGGACATTGCCCGGCCAGGAATAGCTGTTCAAGGCCTCCAGAGCGTCTTTTTTGACGACAATCTTTCTAGGAGAGCTTTCAAGGCGGGATTTAATAAGCAAGGCCGCGTCTTTTGGCCTGGATCTAAGGGGACTTATCTCAAAATTCAAACCGCTAATGCGGTAAAAAAGATCTTTTCTAAATTGGTTGTTGCTGACCTTTTCAAACAAATCTTCGCAGGTGGCGCTGACAAGGGTGAATTGAGACGTCTGCACGGCGGAGGAGCCGACGGGATAGAAGGTCTTTTCATCCAAAGCTTTCAACAGCTTCTGTTGCATGCTCATGGGCATGGTGGCGATCTCGTCCAAAAAGAGGATGCCGCCGTCGGCCTGGCGCAGTTTTCCAGTCCTTTCCCTGTCGGCGCCGGTGAACGCTCCTTTGGTGTGGCCAAAGAGCTCGGCCTCCAACAGGTTCTCCGGAATTTCGGAACAATTAATATGGACAAAAGGAGCGCTGGAATCAAAATTTAGCTGGTGAATAAGCTTGCCAACCAGGCTCTTGCCGACCCCGGTTTCTCCCGAAATAAAAATGGTTTTGTCTTTGAGATTTATCGCGCTTAATTGAGTCACGCTATCAATAAGCCGCTTGTCTTGGGTTATAAATTGTCTTTTAAAGAAATCTTTTAGTTGCTTGCCGTCGATAGATTTGGCGATCTGTTTTACATAGTCTTCCAAATGTTTCCGGTAATGTCTTTTTACTAAAAAGTGGTCGCAGCCAATTTCGTACGCTTTTTCGGTGATCTCGTCGTCGTCGCAAGAGCTTAGAATAATGGACGGGACCTTTAGTTTTTTCGCCGTTGCCAAGGCTTCCAGGCCTCTGGGGTCTTGGTCCAGATGAATGTCAATAAGGGCCAGGTCTATCTTTTGTCCCTCTAAAATTTGTTTAGCCTGGGGGGCCGTTTCCGCCTCCATTACAAGGCCGTACTTGGAAAGAAGCTCCTTTATGGCCAATCTAAAATATTTATCGTCCTCAACCACCAAAATGTGTAAACTTTTATTTTTCATGCTGTTATAGTAGGGCCATGGCGTTTCGGTTTCAAAATAAATATTCGGTATTGGAATATTTTATATGGAATTTTGAAAAAGAAGGAGAAGAGCGTGGAAATTAAAGTTTTTGACTCTGCCAGCTTGGCCGCCCAGTTTGCCGCAAAAGAAATGGCCTTGCTTCTTGGACAAAAGTCTCAAGCAAATTTAGGCGTGGCCACGGGAAGAACCATGGACGCCGTCTACCATCACCTGGGCGACATCCATAAAAAAGAGGGATTTAGCTGCTCCAAGGCCCGGACTTTTGCCTTGGACGAGTATATCGGGCTCGCCCCCAACGACGAGAACAGCTATCGAAACTACCTGGACTTTCACCTGTTTCGGCCTTTGGGCTTTTCCCAGGAAAACACTCGCTTGCCCAATGTCCATCATTCTGATTTGGATTTGGCGGGTTTTGAATACGAGACCCAGATAAAAAAAGCGGGAGGAATCGACCTGCAAATGTTGGGGATTGGCCTAAACGGCCATATCGGATTAAACGAGCCCGGCTCCGCCCAGGATTCCAGAACAAGAGTGGTCGCGTTGTCGCAAAAAACCAGGGATTCAAACAAGGCCCTGTTTCATGAAAAAGAAGTTCCCTTGACCGCCATGACTATGGGGATTGGAACCATACTTGAAGCGAAAAGAATTATTCTTCTGGCCACGGGAAGAACCAAGGCCGAGATCTTTCAAAAATTCGTCAATGG
>JBBDND010000182.1:0-3302 GCA_040877865.1 Bacteriovoracaceae bacterium
GCTATGGGCCCACTGCTCGTTGCTTTCACCCCATTGAACATTCACATCGCCTCTTAAAGTCGTTATTTCGCTTAAGAGGGCGTTGAAATCAAAATTAGATTCAGAGTCCGGATCAGACACGCCGGCGCATAATAGCTGGCACATGTAATCAGCAGGGGCGCAATTGCAATTTGCCTGGGCATGGGCCGTCGCCATGAGAAAATTTTGAAGACGGTTTAACACGGTTTTGACATTGGAAATTTTATCGCTTTTAAAATACAACAAGCGTTGATAAATCTCTGAGTCATAATAAAACTTGTCGGCGTATGAAATTCTCGAAGAGGCCATGGAGTAGTGAAATCGCCCGTTTTTTTGCCAAATAAAATATTTGTAAAAACGATTTCCTTTTTCCCAAGCGCCTTCTATGACAATAGCTTTTTTGAATTTTCGTTTTTTCCAGCTGGCGCTTTTAAAGCCTTTTTGAACCGTTTTGATAAAATCGTCGCTCCAGGTTTGAAAGCTTTGGCCGCCTCCAGGAGAGCTTATGGAAAGAATTTGGCCTAGAGGAAAAGAGCCCTCCGGAGCGTGAAAATATTTTTCAGCCAACAGGGTTTCATGCCGGCCTGATTCAGCCTCGCTTTTTACCACGGGATGAACTCGCCATCCGTTGGGCAGGGCGCTTGCCGGCCAAAGAGCGGCAAGAAAAACAAATAGGATCAATGGCGAATACGCTCTCACCTTGATCTTTTCGTTTAAACAACGCCGAAACTTAATAAAAATTATTCAATATTCGCCTTAAATGCTTGGAAACTCGTTTGTCCCCGCCATTATAACTCGAATTTTACTCCCGCCAAGCCGAACAAGTTATTGGTCTCTTCTCCGTTTTCTCTCCAAAACGGCTCAGACCATCTGCCTTCCACAAATATTCCTGTTTTATTGTTAATGGCAAGATTTAAAGTCGCTGAGGCCTGTCCGCCGTATACTGTTGTTTGAGCGCTCGTGTCGGCGTCGACACTTTGATCCCCTTCCACGGATCTATTAACGTCAGAAATGGCAAAATCCGCGTATGCGCCGACTCCCAGCGACAGGTAGTCTGTAGGCCAAAATTTCGCCAGGACGGGCACGTGCAAGCGATCAACCTCTTCCACCACAGCGCTTCCTTGTTCTGTGACTGAATATTGTTTATTCATCCGCAAAAAGCCAATCTCGGTTCCAAAGGAGTCCACCCAGTTTCCTTCCACCAAAACCCCATAGCCGGTATCGGGATCTCTTAAGGGAGAATCGTCAACATCGCCGAAGTTTTCCACTTCTTGGGTCTGTAAGGCCGCCAGGGAAAAAATAAGACTTGCGCCCTTGTCTTTTATGGTTGAATCTCCAACTTGTTTTAGATTGATGTTTTCCGGGGTGACGCTCGCTTCTTCTTGCAACTGCACATATGAGCCGGCAAACGCCGCCGCCGAAAATATGGCGGATAGTATTAAAAACCGCATAAATCCTCCTTGATTGAACATAACGGAATACGCTTTTTATAATATCCTTGCGGATTCACGGCGTAAAAGCGGGATTAGAAGGCTTACGAAGAAGCTTTTTTCGATGGATTTTTAAAGTTTTATTTTTTTAACTTTTATTTTTTATCTGAAGACTAAAACAATAGTGAATTTTTAAATCGCTGAAGTCCGGCGGCACAGTTTTAAGACTTATGTCTTTAATTTAAGCTTCCTGACTCAAAACAGGATCGAGCTTGAACTTTCTTAAATTTGTGGAAAAAAACAAGATTCCATTCTTTTTTAACCGGCGCAAAGGACGATGATCCAAAAAGAGGCCGGAATCTAAGTACTCATTGAGGTTAATCAAGTATTGGCAGTTGTTCTCTTTTACGATTTTGGTCTGGGCGGCCGTTTTTGAGGCGCCGTATTGATCCTTGCCTTTTTTCTTTTCTCTCTTTTTGACGTGAACATTGGCGCTGTCTTTGTATGTATTTTTGTATATGTCTATGATGTACGGATATTGGGGGATGTCTTTATCGTAAAGCCGATATGCTTCGACATCGTTTTGAAGCAGCCACTTTTTAAGCTTTTTGTGGTTTTTGATTAAGCGGTTTTCAATTATTGTTTTATCTTCCATATCACGTATTATAAAATTGGACTAAAAGGGGTTATTCATTACTTTATCGGATTTATTGCTATTTGAACAACAGGCGCTTTTAAAGGTTGTCATGGGGGAAGGATCGGAAACCGAGGGAGATCCCGGGGTGGCTACCGCCGAAAAAAGCAAACTTAAGAAGCCGCCCATGTACAAGGTGCTTATACATAATGATGACTATACCACTATGGAATTTGTTATTCATGTTTTAATGAAGTTCTTCAATAAAACCTATGAGGAATCCCATGCGATCATGCTAAAAATTCATAATGACGGGGTTGGAATTTGCGGCATATTTACCCATGAAGTGGCGGAATCCAAGTCCCACAAAGTAAATCGGTATTCTAGAGGGAAAGGCCATCCATTAAAATCTTCAATAGAGCCTTGCGAATCGTAAAATCGCGCCCATCTTATAGGTAAGCAATGAGAGGAAAGTATTATGATAAGTTCGCAATTAGAAATGTATTTAAACAAGGCCATTAAAAAGGCCAATGAACGTAAACACGAGTTTTTAACTCTAGAAAACGTTTTATTGGCCATTCTGGAAGACAAGACGGTCAATAAAGTGTTGGACGAATGCGGCGTGAATCTTCCTTTGCTAAAAAAGGATTTAGAAGACTTTATTGACGAGGACTCCAACTTTTCTCTGTTGAATGACGAGGAAATTCAAGATCTGGGCAAAGAGCAGTTTACCAATGAGGAAATGAGAAAAATTGCCAGCCAAAACGGCATATTTTATCAACCAGAGATCTCTTTGACTTTGCAAAGAATTATTCAAAGAGCCGCGCTGCACGTGCAAAGCTCGGGCAAAAAAGCCATCTTGCCGGTGAACCTTTTAGTGGCCATGTTTAGCGCCAAAGAAGCTTACGCCGTCTACCTTTTGAAAAAACACGGAGTGGAAAGAATTAATGTCGTGGAAAAAATCGCCCATGGCGCCGACCGCTCCTTGGATTCCGAAACTTCATCCTTAGAAGGAGATCCCTTGGCCGGCGCCGAGGAGAAGGGATCAAAAGCTTTGGACGAGTTCACCGTCAACATAAACAAGCTTGCCAGGGAAGGAAAAATTGATCCCATTATTGGAAGGGAAGAGGAGCTTCAAAGAGTCATTCAAGTCTTGTGTCGAAGACGCAAAAACAACCCAGTCTTGGTTGGCTATTCGGGAGGGGGGAAAACCGCCGTTG
>JBBDND010000183.1:0-18001 GCA_040877865.1 Bacteriovoracaceae bacterium
GAGTTTCCTTGTAAAGAGCGCTGCGGTTGTGATGAACCAGGTCGTCTTCATTTCTACTTTGTTCATATCGCTTGGGATTGGCGCTCACCAGTTGTCGATCCTCTTTTAAGAGCTCCCCCATTTGTTTTCTGATGTCTTTAACCATGGGTTGGGCGCAATTACTGGCGCCGGGACAATCCAGCTCGCAGCTTTCGCAAAGGGGCTTGGTCAGAGGAAAGTCGACCACCAAACGGTGAAGCTTGTAGTTTTCGACCCAAGAAGTGATCGCTTCATCCCTGTCCATTTCCTCTTCGTCGCGCACTTGCTTTAAGGAGGTTAAAAACCATCGATTTTTTTCTTCAAAAAATTCCAGAAGGCAGAAGAAAAAATTCTCTTTCTTTCCTCCGCCAAAGGACATGCCGGCGATAGAATTTGACTGATAGTCTTCCATTAAGGGTATTGTATCGGATCATCGACGCAAAAATCCAGGATTTCCATTCCAAAGTTCTGAACGAGCTCTTTTATCTTTGCTTGATCTTTCGGTTTATGCGTTAAAATAAAGCAGCCCCCCCCTCCAGCGCCGCACATTTTAAAGCCCAGCGAACTAAATTGGTCAGAGAGTTTTGAAATGAGATTTTCAATTCCAACGGGAGCGATATTAGGGGCTAATTGTCGGCGAGCCTCGCCTTCTTCAGATATCAAGCGCGCCAGCTCGGGATAGTCCTGTTTTTTAAGCGCTTGATACGCTTGATGGCTAATTTTGGCGATTTCGGTTAAAGCGGCGCGAATACGCGGATTTTTGTCAAAAAAGCCTTTATAAACTTCCCAATTGTTTATTCCGGAGTCTCTGCTGAGTCCGGAATAGACCAAGGTCACATGAGACTCCAGCCACTCTTTAAGTTGAGGAGTAAAAAGCTGTTCATAGACCAATTTCCCCGCCTCTCCTTTTATACAAAGAACGCCCCCGGCAAGGGCCGGGAAATAATCCTGATAACCTGGTATGCCTTGGTTAAGAATTCTCCCTTCGGTGGCTTTAACTTTCAGCACCGCCTCGTTCAAATCAAAGGCTCGGCCGTAAAATTCGCATAGCGCCGAATAAAGAGTCACTCCCATGGCGCTTGAACCGCCTAGCCCGGATCCTGCCGGAGCTCCCGACGACAAGGTCACCTGTAGATTGGAGTTGATTTCAAACAAATCCAGTATCTGGCAAATGAATGTCATTTCTTGAAAAAAGTCGCTTGAATAAAGGTTTTCTTGGTTAAAGTCAGAGCTATAATAGCGATATGTTTTATTGTAATCCTGTGAAATAATCTCCACGCCGTCTAAGCTGTTTTTTTCCAAACGAACCTTGGCCTTTAAACCCGTGGCCACATTCAGGGTGACCACATTGGGAAGGATCAGATTTATGGGCTCAAGATCAAGAGTGCCTCCAACCAGGTCAACTCTTACGCTTCCTTCCTTAATTACCGGCATTTAGGACACCAATATATGGAAGCTCCCTGTATCTGCCGGCGTAGTCCAGGCCATAACCAACAACAAATTTATCTTCTATTTCAAAACCAAGGTAATCGATGTCCACGCTATGTTTGTTTCTGGAGGGCTTAAACAACAAAGAAGCGAGCTTTACGCTTTTTGGCTGACGGCTTTCCAACATGCGTTTTAATGTTAAAAGCGTTAATCCCGTGTCCACAATGTCCTCGATGATAAGCACATTTTGATCCTTGATGGAGCCGGAAAGATCAAGCTCCATTTTGACGTTGCCAGAGCTAGAAGTCCCTTCTCCATAAGAAGAAAGAGCTATGAATTCAACCTTTACCGGCAAATTGATTTTTTTCATGAGGTCTGAGCAGAACATAAAAGCGCCTTTAAGCACGCATATAATGGTGAGCTCTTCGCCTTGAAACTCCTCCGTAATGGCGTTGCCCAGCGCCTCAATTCTTAGCGCTATATCCTCTTCCGATATCAATACTTCAGGAGCTAAAGCTTCCATAAAACAATCCTTTGAAAGCTTTAAGATACTGGGAAAGTCGCTAAAAATAAAGGGCTAAATAAAGTTCTAATTCATAATGTTTTGAACTTCTTCTTCGATAGGCAATCGCTCTTGGTCTTGGGCGGCTTCATAGAAATAATGACTTCTGCACCTTGCCTCATAAGCGTCGGTTTCGCCCAGCAGCACCATATCAGTGGAGTCGGACAATCTTTGGCTTCTCGTCGCTGGGGAACCACAAACGGTGCAGATAGATTGAATTTTTTGAACATTGTCCGCCAGCGCCAAGAGCATAGGCATTGGTCCAAAAGGCTCGGCTTTATAATCAAGATCCAGTCCGGCGCAAATAACGCGATAGCCTCGATCGGCCAACTTGCGAACCACCTTGATAATATCCATGTCAAAAAACTGAATTTCATCGATGGCCACGATCCTGGTGGTGTCTTTTAGGTTTAATAAAATGTCCACGGCTTTTTCCACCGGCTGGCTTTGCAAGGATTGAGCGGAGTGGCTTACCACTTTTGTTTCGTCATATCTGACATCAATCGCCGGTTTAAAAATCTGCAAACGCTGTTTTGCGATTTGGGCTCTTTTCACCCTTCGAATCAGCTCTTCTGTTTTCCCTGAAAACATGGGGCCGCAGACCACTTCAATTGAACCATGGTTGAAACCTTGATGGGCCATAAATGACATGAAAAATC
Organism: Bacteriovoracaceae bacterium; assembly: GCA_040877865.1. Lineage (GTDB taxonomy): Bacteria > Bdellovibrionota > Bacteriovoracia > Bacteriovoracales > Bacteriovoracaceae > UBA845. The sequence goes on from JBBDND010000183.1 coordinate 2,668, forward strand.
CTCTCTCAAATGTTGTGTGTGTGTTAAATGGATAATTCCAAAAAAGTTGATAGTTGACAATTGAATGTAAGAATTAGACGGCCCATAATTTTACAAGATATTGTTTTTCCGTTAAAACATTTTTCTAAGCTTGCGCGTTACAAACAAATCTTATAGTGATCCTAAATGAAATTATTAGAAAATCTTTTCAAACCCAAACCTTTTGTTCCGTATCAGCTATTTGGACATGAAGGCCTGCGCGAACTCGTCTCTAACTTCTATTGGATCATGGAAAACGACAAGGCCGCCCAAGACTGTTTGCGGGTTCACGAGTTGGAAAACGATCAAGTTCCCCCGTTAGTAAAAGAAAAACTTTTTGAATTTCTTTGCGGTTGGACGGGAGGTCCTCAATTGTTTATCCAAAAACACGGTCCTCCACGCATGCGTCAAAGGCACATTCAAATTCAAATCGGCGCCAAGGAGGCCGGGCAATGGCTTTATTGCATGGAAAAAGCGCTTGAGAAGAGTTCGATAAAATTAGGAAAGAAACACAAACAATTAATGCTTAAATCTTTTGCCGCCCTGGCCGTTCGCATCCAGAATCAATAGCTCTCGCCTGAAGAAATTTTTCTAAAGAGAAATCAAAAGAACGATGAAAGAAATAAAGAAAAGCATAATTAACATTGGAGTCAGCAACACGCATATTGTTAAGGAGCGGGAAAATCCCATCTGCTCCCTAATACCCGCGTACATTTGAGTAAACAGCGCCAGCTTCTGGGCCATTTCTCCAAATATGGGGATGACTAACAGGATATGAGAGCTCAGCGCCACCGAAAGAATTGTTTTAGATTTTTCAGCCACGTCATCTTCAACTCCCGCTAAAAAGGCGAAGGACCTAAGAACGAACTCCCAAAACTGAATGATAAACAATGTGATTAAAGGATAAAAGATTACGTCAAGAATGCTGGTTAAAATAAGAAAATAAAACCCTGTAAACTTGTCTCCGTCATAAAAGCGGGTTAAAAAGTCTGTCGCGGGATCCATAACGCTTATAAATATCCAAATCAAAGCGTTGATCATAATTATTCTTATTAATCCGGCGAAAACCACAAACACCCATGAAGCGCCCAGAGATTCGTAGATGCCAAGCGCTATTGGAACGCGCGAGCTGGGGACTGAGCCCTCTGCTTGTTCTTTAAGCAATTGATGAGTCCTAAAAGGATGAATAAGATAAAAGAAATAAGTTTGAAATATTCGCGCCAATTCCATAAGCAATTCTATCTCTGAATCTGCTTGAAAGCAAAGAATAGCTTTTCCGAAAGCCTGTTAATTTTTAAATCGCTGGGGAAAACCAGCTCCAAGGAATGTTTTAGGTCCAATAAAACAAGCAGCCCGTCTTGATAAGAAAAGACCAAATCCTTGTCGAAGACGCGCATAAAAACCTTTGACTCAAAGCGCTTGATCCGTTGTTCAAGTTCCTCTTTAGTGTGATAGGCTACTGAGAGCGCTTGTTCAAAACCCCTGTTGGCAAGAATGGCGTTGAAAAGCAAATTAAAATATTTTTGATCCTTAATCTGGATGGAAGGATCCATCGCCTCAACTTTAAATTCTTTTACATTCGATATTTCAAATTGCCGCGCTCGATTTCGATCGGCGCCTAAAGAAAAGCGCAAACGCTCTTTGGATTTAAAATCTATTCCAGAGATGTTTAGCCGCTTGTCCCAAAAGACTTGAACATTTTCAAAAAACAATTGAGCCGCTTCCCCTTCAAGTTCATAGATCCGATCAGGCTCATTGCTCTTCATAACAAACAGTCCTCTTCTTCCGTTCATCGATCCATACAGCTCTGCCGAGACCTCTTCGCTCTCGGTTCTCAACTTCAATTTGCTCAAAGGATTTTCAAGAGCGTTTTTTTTCATTTCAAAAAATTTCAAAAAAAGACTTTTTTCCAACAAGTTTGACAGCGTCCGTTTTAGATCCGCCGTTTGAATCCCTTCAGGGGGAGCCGGCGTGGTCGTGTTGGAAGTGAAGTCCAGCTCAAACCAGCGAACTCTTTTATTGTCTATTTTAACTTTACGCAGCTCCTTGGAGTGGATCCGGGCAAAAAGCCTCTTGTCGGCAAAGTCAAAAGGTTTGGCGGCGATGATGTTTTTTAATTCTAAATATTTGCGCAAGTCCGCTTCAAGTTCGTTTTGATAAAAACCTTCAAATAAAGACACGTCTTTCGCCAAATAGAGTCTTTGCTTTCCATTTTTAAATATTTGAATATAAAAATTGCCGGTCAATTCAGAAACATCCCCCAACCTTAATTCCCACTCTCGCTCAAAGGTTTTGACCCGAATAAAATGGTCTTGGTGGGAAAAGAACTCTTCTTTTTTTTCGTCTGAAACTTTTAGCTCTTTTAGAGATCTTAAAGAATTCAACTTGTTTATCAACTTCAGCGTTTTGGATGTGTCGGCGGGATGGCCTAGGTCTGCCACTATTAACTCTTGGCCGTCCTTGATTAGTTTTGAATGAGGAAGGCTGATCTCCACCAAATTGACAACTTCAAACGCCGCGAGAGGCTCCCCTTTGTCCCAGATAGGCGAATCAACATCCGCTCCTTCCCTGCCTTCCAACAACCAAGCGGCCCAAACCAAAAGGCCTAAAACGAATGCCAGACCGAGATTTTTTTTCATTATTTGTTAAGCCTTTTTCGATAAACCCAAATGGCAAATCCAAAAAATGTAAAAGGAAGAAAAAGAATTGAGAAATAAAAAATCAAAGACACCTGGGAGGCCGACAGCATAATCATGTTATTGTCCAGTTTTGGACGGTTCAGACTGATAATCCCTTCGTCGTCCACCAGCCAGGCGAGAACATTCATGAATAAATTAAAGTTCGAACTTTGGTTTTGATAGGCGTTGCTGACAAACTCAGAGCTGGCTGAAACGGCCAGTTTGGCGTAGTTTTTCGAATCTTCCGCCACCACAAGCAAGTCCACCGGCCCCTTCATGTCAATGCCCTTGTTGTAGTAAACTTTGCCGGAATTTATGCCTTCCAACTCCGCTTCGGCCCAACTGGCCGGAAACGGCGAACTCATGGCCAAAGCAGTGTACTGAATATGGTCAATCTCGTTTTCCCTTAAAGCCGCGCTTAGCGGAAAAAGGGTCCTGCCGGAAAAGTTTTTGGTGATGGAGTGCTCGTGATTGTATCGATTGACGATGGGAATGGTGGCGTTGGCGCCTTGAACCGCCGAGAGCCTGTCAAGCGTCAAAGCGTTGTGGCGGATCACTCCCCGCTTTGCCAACAGATTGTTTAAATTCCCAAAATCCGCATTTTTAAAATTCGGCCCTAGCAAAACAAAGAGATTTCCTCCTCGTTCCATGTAATCGGCGATGATTTCGGTCTCGATGTCCATAAAGCCCTTTTGAGGGCCTAAGGCCAATAGCGCGTCCGCGTCCGCTGGCACCTGATTCACTTTAAGCGTGTCTAGAGGTTTTAGCTGATAATTTCCGTTGTCTAAGACGTTAAAAAGAAAACTTGCTCCCCGCGCTTCTTCACTGGTCCTGCCCAATTCGTCGTGGCCGGTGGTATAGTAAAGCGTGAGGCTTTTGGACCTTAAGGCCTTGATCAAAAGATTTGTGACTTCCAATTCGTTTTTGGCGGGAGCTTTAAGTTTTTTTTCGCCTATTTCCAACATCACCGTTCCGCTTTTTTCAATATTATGGGTTCGGGTCAAGGTTGGTTCGGCTTCAATATCCACCGCTTTTAATTTTATGTTTGAGTTAATGTCTCGATATTGCCGCAAAAGGGGCAAATATTTTTCCCACTCTTCCCTTTGAGCAAAGAGAGTGATCTTCAACTCCTCTTTTACTTCCCGCGCTATTTTTTTTGATTGGTCGGAAAGGGTGTGCAAACGACTGGTGGTCAAGTCAAATTTTTTGGAAGTTTTAACAGCCAAATAGTTGAGCATGCCGATAATTCCAATAAGCAAAAAGACGGCGAAAGCGCAGCTTAAAAGTTTGCCGGTATACGGTTTTTTTATGAAACGCAAAAGCCGCCTTCTAAAGACAAAGACAAAAAGAGCGCTCAATCCAAGCGTTGTTCCTAACAGGCCGCGATTAAAAAGCAAGAACTCGGGCGCCACCGTGTACATGACAATATTCACAATCCACAAAGAGGCGGCTATAAAGATCCATAAATTAAAAACAACAGACCTTCTCACCATGTTCTAGCCTCCAAACTTTTCTTGGTTAAATAAAGCCAAAACCCTGTAAAGGTGGCGTAATAAACCAGGCTGTGAGAGCCTACAATGCCTTTGACAAAACTTTCATAATGGCTCGCCATCGTCGCTTGTTTTAAAATTTCCACCAAGAAATAATCGGAAGACAGCTGAATCACCCAGGATATAAGCCAAAAGCCCATAATAATAACAAAGCTCAACAGCGCCGCCACCACTTGACTCTTGGTCAAACTGGAGGCGAACAAACCAATGGCCAGGTATGAAGCCAGATTCAACAACAATCCGCCGTAGCCGGAAAAAACAAAAGAGTAGTCTTGGATGCCAATCATCCACAAAATGAGCGGAAAAATCAAAGTGGTGGAGAGAATAAAAACTCCCATGCAAAAAGCCGCCAGGAACTTTCCAGCCACCAGTTGCCAATCGCTTAAAGGAGAGGAGAAGTACAAGTCAATAGATTGATCTTTCTTTTCTTCGGAGAAAAGCTTCATGGTTAAAATGGGGCAAATCATAAGCAAGATAAAGTTCAAGTTGCCAAAGAGCTTGATGACAACATGATTCACAAACTGCAGTTCCCCTCCTTGGGTTCCTTGAGGAAGAGCCTGAATATTCTCCACAAAACTATAAAGAAGGTTAAAAAAGATCCACCCCATAGTTAGGCTAAAAAGGCCCGCCAGTATGTAGGCCAAGGGAGATTTAAAAAACGACTTCATTTCTTTAGTTAAAATTAAAAAAATCAACGCTTCCCTCTCTGTGTGACTTCCAGAAATATTTTTTCCAAGTCGGGTTTCTCCTGGTTCATCTCTAAAAGCCCAAGACCGCGCTTGACCATAAATTCGCTGACAAAACTTCTTCTGTCCTCCAAGGAGTCGGCGTAAATCTTTATACGTTGAAAGTCGTTTTCCTTCTCAATCAAAACATTTTCAATAAAAGAGAGATTTCTCAACTCAGAGACGGCTTTATCATCAATGCGCTCCGCAAGAGCGCTAACCACGGTTTTTTGAGAAAGAGACTTGCCTATTTCCTCAATACTGGCGCTTGCCATAAGTCTGCCATTGGCGATGATGGTCACATCGTCGCAAATAAGATCGGCTTCTTTAAAAGATGGCTGGAAAAAAGAATCGTGTGCTCTTTTTTAAGGTCTTTAATTAAAGCTCTCATTTCCATAACCGCTTTGGGATCCAATCCAGAAGTGGGTTCGTCTAAAATAACCACCGCCGGCCTGTGGACAATCGCCTGCGCCACCCCGACTTTTTGTTTGTAGCCTTTGGACAAATTCCCAACCAGTCTGCGCTCCACCGATTCCAAGTTCATTTTTTCCAAGACATCGTCCACGTGGGAGCCAACATCTTTTTTAGCAACAAGATGCAGTCTTGCCGCAAATTCCAAATACTCCCTCACTTCCATATCCAAAAACAAAGGAGGTATTTCAAGCAAAATGCCTATGCTCTTTTTAATTTGCATCGGCTCTTGGGCCACATCAATAGAGTCAATGGTGATTTTTCCGCTATGGGGGGGCAAAAGAGCGGCGATCATTTTCATGGTGGTAGTTTTCCCGGCGCCATTGGGACCCAAGAACCCGTGAATGCTTCCCTTGCGGACGGTAAAGCTAAGATTGTCCACCGCCAAGTGGTCGCCATAAAACCGAGTAACACTGTCAACTTTTATCATTTTCTTCCATCTTATTTTGTTTCAAAATATTACAGCTAAAAACCCGATAAGTGAACGAATGTCTAAATAGAACCTTCAGTAGCAGAGCGAGCCGCTCAAGAAAGGAGAAACATGTTTATTTTATCCGTTTTATAGCCGATATTGATATTTATGGAAATGTTTGGAAGATTTAAAGAGGCTATCGATTCTGCTCAAAATATTATTATCACCACCCACCTCTATCCTGACGCCGACGGCATTGGAAGCGAAATCAGTTTGTGCCTGGCCTTAAACAAGTTTGGTAAAAACGCCATTTGCTGCAATGAAGAGCCTCTCTTGGAGCGTTATAAATATTTAGACCCTGAAAACCTGGTGGTGGGTCTCCAGGAGTTGCCCAAGTTTTATAAAGCCCAACCCGACCTCGTTATTGTGGTAGACACCAACACTGTCTACAGAACGGGAGAAAAACTGCGAGAATACGTGGAGCAAGTGAACTGTCCTGTTTTTTATATAGACCATCACCCTTGTTCGGAATCATTGCAAGACGATCATTGCATAGACATCACGGCGGCGGCCACAGGCCAGTTAGTTGGCCAGCTCATTCAAGCTTTGGGCATAAAATTCGATCAAAATATCGCCCTTCCCTTGTATACCGCCATTTTGATCGACACCAGCTCCTTTCGCTACCCCACAGTCACCGCTCAAACCCACAGAATGGTGGCGGATTTGATGGACACGGGCATTGAACCGCCGCTGGCCTATAACGGCATCTACGGCACAAAAAGAATTGAGCACATGCACCTTTTGGGCAATGTGCTTGCCAGCGCCGACTCAAACGAATCGGAAGAAATCGCTTGGCTTGTTTTAAAAAGCGAAGAGATGGAAAAGTATCAAATTGATATTGAGGACACCCACGCTTTTATCAACCACCTGCTTATCTTGGACAATATAAAAGTGGCCTGCATGTTTAGAGACGACGGCAATCAAGTTAAAGTTTCCCTGCGCTCAACCGGCGATATCGACGTGGGCCTGATCGCGGTAAAATTGGGAGGAGGAGGCCATTCGCATTCAGCCGCCACCCTAATCAATAAGAGTCCCGGCAAAAGCATGGGTGATATTATTAAAAGCGCTATAAAAAAGATTGAAGACAGTCTTAATAGTGTTTAACCTGAATGATCACCGATCCCAATAGCAACAACCCCCCTCCCACTAATTGGATAGGCGTCAAGGTGGCGTTCAAAAAGAGCCAATTTACAAGCACCGCCATAAAAGGGAAAAACATTTCAGCGAGAGAGCAGGCCCTGGCTGATATTTTTCTAAGACCTTGGTAGAAAATGTACATCGCCAATATGCCGCTAATAAACACCATCAGAGAAATTTTGCCGTAAACTTCAACATCGTGAGTAAACAGTTGAGAGTCCATCCCCATAAAAGGCAAAAGGGCGGCAAGTCCCATCAAAAACCTGCCAGACATGATTTGCTCATTGCTGTAGCCTTCAAGACTTAATTTTTTGCCAAACACAGTGGCCGCCCCCCATCCGACAATTGAAAAAACAGTCAGAACATACCCCTGAGCGGCGCCGGGGTGAAACAAGAGCTTTGTCAAACTTTTGGGAGAATTGGCCAAACTTATCACGTCCTCATAACTGATTAGAGCCGCTCCCACCAAAGAGACCGCCGCCCAAAACACAAAGTACTTGTTAATAGTCTCTTTCAAAATCCATGAAGCCAGGGCGATGGCAAAGACAGGTTGAAACTTCTGCAAAAGGATGACCAAAGAGGGGTTGAGAAAAACAAAGGCCCGCGTAAAAGCAAGAGTCGCCAAAGCGGATCCCACTCCACCGACGATAAAAAAGTAAACATAGTGAGACGTTCTGGCCCTCCAAACGGTTTTCAAAGATTTAAAGAAAACCACGGAAAAGATCACTGATAAAATCAAATGTTCGTAAAAGACGATAGAAATGGCTGAAACGCCTTCGTTAATCAAGGGATAACGAATAAGAGTGTCCAAAGCCCACAAAGCGCAGGCGATCATGACAAGCAGAATTCCTAGCAAAACAATTCCTTGTTGTCTTTCGCCAGTTGGTCAAAGGCTTCTCTGGCTTTATCCGCCGCAAGTTCCTTTTTGATTTTTTTGCGGTTTTTGTTTCGCCTCTGTTCTTTACTTAATTCCACACTGGGCATCAGCCCAAAGTTAATATTGGAAGGCGCCGGCTTGGCAGCGGTCATAATATAATTGATCAAAGCGCCCATGGCCGTTTCCTTGGGGAATTTAATTGATTCCTCTCCTCTTAACTTCTGATAAACTTGCAAACCCGCGTACAGTCCCATAGAGGAGCTTTCGGTGTAGCCCTCCACACCGGTAATTTGCCCGGCAAAACTTAATTTGGGGTATTCTTTTGAGCTTAAGTCAAAATTGAGAAGCTTGCCGCTGTTAAGAAAAGAATTGCGGTGGACCGAACCCAAATGGGCAAAAGTCGCGTTTTCGAATCCGGGAATCATTCGAAAAACCCTTTTTTGCTCCGGATAAGTCAATCTTGTTTGAAAGCCCACCAAGTTAAAGGCGCTTCCCAGCAAGTTTTCTTTGCGCAATTGAACCACGGCATAAGGTTCGGTCCCGTCCTCCATTCTTAACCCAATTGGCTTCATGCATGAGAATCTGGGAGTGTCGACTCCTCTCTCGGCCATTAAATCCACGGGCAGACAGGCCTCAAAAAATTTGTAATCTTCGAATGATTGGGCGGGAACTTTTTGGGCCCCCCTCAGCGCTTCTACAAAGGCGTAATATTGTTCCCGGCCCATGGGAGCGTTTAAGTAATCTGCGGATTCATCCGCCTCTTTATGCCGGTCTTTAAAATAAAGTTTGGAATAATCCAAAGAATCGGCTTCAACCACCGGAGCAATGGCGTCGTAAAAATAAAAGTCTTCCTTCCCCACGTTTTGAACAATCCACTGGGAAAGCTTTTCAGTGGTAAGGGGGCCGGTGGCGACAATGACTTGGTCGCAATTAAATTCTTCCATCATGGCAAGAGGATCCTCAGCCTCTTTTTCCACTATCTTGATATTGGGATGTTCCTTCAACCTGGATGTCACGAGATTGGAAAATTTCTCCCGATCAACCGCCAAGGCTCCTCCCGCGGGAACTTTCGCCTCCTCTCCCACCTCCAAGATCAGCGAGCCAAGTCCCCTCATTTCATGCTTTAAAACTCCATGGCCGGTGGCGGGCTCCATGGACTTCAAAGAATTGGTGCACACAAGCTCGGCAAAAGCCGACAGCTTCTGAGCGGGGTTCTTTTTTATTGTTTTATTTTCAACCAAAACAACCTTAACGTTTCTGCGAGCCAGGTACATAGAGGCTTCAGAACCGGCAAGTCCGGCTCCAATCACTAAAACTTTGCCTAAACTTTGATTTATCTTGGGATTCATCCTGTAAAACTTTGGTTTAAAGGTTTATAATCACTGATGTAATTGGCCGAAAAACTACCCTATGCTTAGCATTGAGTCAAGAATAAGGAAATATATCCATGAAGCTTCACATTCATCAAACCCATCACGCAATCGCGGATTTCACGAATTTTTTTAGCGCCCTGGAGGAAGTTCTTCAGAGCGGGGAGGCGGGAGCGCATATTTTCCCCGAGCTCTTCATGTCCGGGTATCCGCTCCAGGATTTATGCCTGCAAAAACCGTATATTGAGCGCCACGAAAAGTTTTTAAACGAACTCAATCAACTTGTTGTAAAGAACGAAAGAAAAGACATGTTGATCCTGGCGGGAGGCGTTCGCTACGAGCTGACCACTCAAGCATTGCCCTTGAGATTGTCCAATGTCGTTTACCGGCTTGAGCCCGGCAAAACGATAGAAGCGGTCTACGCCAAGCAACTGCTTCCAAATTACGATATTTTTGATGAAATGAAATACTTCACTCCAGGCTCTGAGTCCAGCGTCTTGGAATGGAAAGGCAAGTTTTTTGGACTCTTGGTTTGTGAAGACATGTGGTCTTCTTCATTTCACCACAAAGACCCTGTCATGGATTTAAAGAAAAAAATAGACAAAGACGGCGTAAAATTAGACGCCTTAATCAATCTTTCCGCCAGTCCTTATGTGGTAAACAAGGACTCCAAAAGAAAGGAACGATCCCGCTTCATCTCCAATCTCTTTAACGCTCCCTACATCTACGTCAACAAAGTCGGAGGCGAAGACGAAATACTTTTCGACGGCCGAAGTTTTGTCATGGCGGGCAACGACTTGGCTCTTGAACTTGCGCGCTTTAAGGCGGATCAAGAAACTTTTCACCTTGGCGATAAAAAGATTGAATACGAAAAAGAGCTGGCGCCTCAAGAAGAGAACACATGGGAAGAGCTTTTTAGCGCCAGAATCGCTCCTTCAAGCCCCAAGCTTAAGGAGCTAAGCGATTCGGAATGCGAAGAAGTTTTAGAGGCGGTATGTTTTGGAGTTCAAGAGTACGCCCTAAAAAACGGTTTCAATCGCTTTACAGTGGCGCTTTCCGGCGGCATGGATTCAAGTCTTGTGCTTACTCTCTTAAGGCTTTCTTTAAAAGAAGGACAATACTTGGAGGCCATCTACATGCCGAGCGTTCATTCTTCCCCGCTGAGCCACGAGTGCTGTCTTGATCTATGCCAAAACTTGGGAGTTCCTTTTAAATCTTTGCCTATTAAATTTATGCACTCCACCGCTAAAAACTTGTTTAGCCAAACCTTCTCACAGCCTTTTGAAGGACTGGTTGACGAAAACATCCAATCCCGCCTCAGAGGAACCCTTTTGTACACCCGTTCCAATCAAATAGGCTCAATGGTGGTCAACACTTCCAATAAATCCGAATTGGCGGTGGGATATTCAACCCAATATGGCGACAGCGTCGGAGCGATATCCATGCTGGGTGACTTGTACAAATCCGAAGTTTATCAGCTTGCCCGCCATATCAACCAGACACGGGACAATATCATCCCTCCCAAAATAATCACGCGAGAGCCCAGCGCCGAACTGAGGCCTGGCCAAGTAGACACTGAGTCTTTGCCGCCCTATGAAAGGCTGGACGCCATTTTAGAGGGAATTTTAACATACCGGCACAGCGCTTCCGACCTGATAAATTTTGGCTTCGAAACCAAAGAAGTGGAAAAAGTTTTCAACCTTTACCGAAGAAGCGAGTTTAAGAGATATCAATTTTGCCCTATCGTCAAAATAAGCTCGAAAAGTTTTGGTTTTGGGTATAGAATTCCATTAAGCAAAGCTTCGGATTTTTACCTCGAAGAATAAAGGAGAAAGCAACATGAGCAAGGCAAATCAAATCATCCAATCTTGGAAGACCTTGAGAAAAAGCGTTGACCAGTTTATGAAAGACAACAAGTCTCTGGACGATCTTCAAAGCTCCATCAAAAAAATGGCCCAAAAAGCCCAAAAAGATCTTTCGTCTGTGGTTGAGGAAGACTTGACAAAAGTAAGAGCGAGAATCAAAAAGGAAACTGAAGAAATCGAAAAGAAAGTTGAAAAAGCCGTCAACTCCGAGATTTCCAAAGCAAAGAAGTTTGTTGAGCAGCAGAAAAAAGAGCTAAATAAGATTCAATCCAAACTTGAAAGCCTTGTGCCTGCCAAAAAGAAAACCGCCAAGAAAAAAGCCACAAAGAAAAAATCGACAAAGAAAGCCACGAAAAAGAAAGCTCCCGCTAAAAAGGCGACCAAAAAGGCCGCCGGCAAGAAGGCAACCAAGAAAACCGCAAAGAAAGCCACGAAAAAGAAAGCTTCAAAGAAATAAGTCCTTAAGGCCGTCTTTTTGACGGCTATTTTTTATTTAAAAGTGGCGCTCAATTCTTCTTGATAAGGCCGCCACTTGCCTTTCCACACGTTGATAAAGGCGTTCTTTACAGATGTTTTTTTATCGCTTAATTCAATACAAACATAGGTTAATTGAGAAATGTTTTCATGCAACGCTTTATCCATGGACGGAACCCTGTTCCAGGTCCCGCAGTTAAAATAAAGTCTTCCGTCTTTAAATCTTCTCCATTCGCTGATGTGGGTGTGCCCCATCACCACCATTTTTACATTCGGCCTGGCGGTCAAAGCTCTTTTGGCGTTAGTTTCATATTTGGGGTGAATGGCTATTTTTGAAAGTTGCTTGGGGCTTATCCGAAAATTTTTGTTATATCTGCCAAAAGGCGGGAATTGGGTGCGGAGCAAATAAAAAGCCACATTCCAAGCAAGATAAAGAAAAAAGCGAAAATCATGCAACAAGCTCCAGCGAATATACATGGACAGCGGCCTTATCTTGTCGATATGAGGCCTCAGCTCTTTGAGCTTTGGCATTAAATATATGCAAAAGAGGCTGGCCCAAGGCAAGTTCAAGATTTCCACGCCATTTGGGCCTTTAATGATTTGTTTAGACTTGGGAGTCGTGTTTATCGGCTCAAAACGGTGTCCATGCTCCACCAACACTCCATTTTTTACAAATTGATAAGTGAACTCGATCTCCTTGCCAATGGCTTCATTAAACTTTTTTTGAGCCTTGGGATAAATCATGCCCATATCATGATTGCCAATAACATAGGTGACGTTTTTATTGGGTCTTGAAAGAAATTTTCGCAATGATTGGAAAAACACAGGGTGTCCGGAGATGATCTCATCCAACATTTTTTCAATGTGCTCTTCTGTCAACAAATGAGTGAAAACTCCATCAATGTCCATTTGAATAAGGTTTAAGATGTCCCCGTTCAAAACCACATGAATGTCTGAAAAATAGTAAGTCCCGGTAGAATAATGATCTAAAAACTCAGAAAATTTTTCATCTTCGTCAAAGTCCTCAAGAATGTTAATTTGGCCGTTTTCGAGAAATTTTCCTTTTCCAAGATGAAAATCGCTAAGAATCAGCAAGATCATTTTGAACTTCTCCGATATGAAAAATTTTTCCTCGCCCTGATTTTTTAGAGGCGTACATCATGGAGTCCGCAAAATCAATGATCTCGTTGGCGGTTTTAGCGTCAGTGGGATATTCAGCGATCCCAATAGACAGACTCAATTGATAATCTTTGGCGGTGTTGATATTAAACTTTTTTTCTTTGAGCGACGCCCTCACCCTCATGGCTATTTTATGGGTGATTTCCATCTTTATCTCAGGCATGATGACGACAAACTCGTCTCCGCCATACCTATAAATCTTATCGGTTGATCTCAGAACGTTCCTCAACTCTTGGGCGATTTCAACCAGCATTTGAGATCCGACAACATGTCCAAAATTGTCGTTAACCAATTTAAAATGGTCCACATCCAGGAACATAACCGAAAAAGTTTTACCAATCTCGCCATGATATTCGATTGTCTTGGCCAAGTCGGAAACAAGCTTTCGTTGATTGAAAAGTCCGGTCACGTCGTCTTTATTTGCCAAGTCCAAATAACCTGACATTTTTTCCAAATTCTTTCTGTAGATAACGGTGTTTTCAAGGTGTCGAAAAAACAGGTCGTTTAAAACATACTCCTTGCGTTTCCTTTCGATCACGCACACGCACCAGCTCTCCTTGTTCTCTTTCTTATAAACAGGAAAAGCGCAGTATATGCGATCTCTACCCGCGTCCACGTCTAAAGTTTTCCCGATGAATATCTTTGGAAGAGAAGTCTGTTTTATCTTATTAAACACCGCGCGGTTTTCAAGGGCGGCGCCCTCCACTAAATCAAAGTTTTTCTGGTCGAAGTGATATATGGAAAACTCCACAGGCTCTGGAAAGCTTTTGAAATAAGCGTAAAGTTTGCGGTATAAATCCCTGTCGTTTTTAACTTTGATCGGGGAAGAAAGAAGATCCATCAAGTTTTTGTGTGGAAGATCAAATTTTTCAGTTTGGAAGTTCCTCAAATCACTGCGTAACAGCGCCTTTTGCAGATCCCCGAGAGTGTATTTTTTATGTAGAACCATTGCCAGCGAAAACTCAAAAGCTCTGACTAAAACATCAAAGTCTCTTTTTTTAAATATAACGTTAATTGAAAGATTTCTTTGAATCTTTTGAAGAGCCTCAATATCCCTTTCGAAGTCTTCCATTCTTTCTGAATGCATATAAAAAAGCGAATGTATTTTTTGCTTAACGCCTTTAAGCTCTTCAGGAGACTTAATCGACTCAACCTCGTAATCTTCATTTAATTGAGCCAAACTGTCTTCCAATTTGGTCCGCCTTCGGCTGTCAAAGTTTAACAGGAGAATTTTTTTTGGCATAACTTACACGTCCAGATTTTTTTTAATCTTGTCCAAGTTCCTAAGAGGGAGCTCGTCCTCCTCCAGTTCTCCGATGGCTCGTCGCAAAGTGTTTATAACTCTTTCCATCCTTTCTTCTTTCTCATAATTCTTATCGACTGTTTTCTTTTCTTTTGTCTGTATTGATTCAATATCAAACTCCAGAGTGTCAATCTTGCGCTTCAGCTCCAAAATTTTAAGGTCCCGGTTTCTTATTTGCAGATCAGAATCTGCCTTTAGCAACTCTAATTTGTTTTCAAGCTCGCTCTCTCTGCCTTTTATTTTACTTAAATCTATAGTGGCTTTTTTGCGAAGTTTTTCATTTTCAGCCTCTAGGCGCCTGTTTCGTTCTTCCAGTATCATCTTTTTTTCATCGCTGATTTCCAGTTGATACTTTAATTCTTCCACCTGTTTTGAGCGCCTTTTATTGTGCAGTGACAGCTCAATTCTCTTTTCATCAAGCTCGGCTTTAAGGCCTGTAAAATCGTTTTTTTCATTTTCTAACTTTTGTTCCAACTCGGATACTTTATCTAAAAGATCTTCCCTGTCTTGGCGTAAATGTCTTATCGTTTCTCCAAGCCGCATAAATTCGTCGTCATGACTGTCCAAGACTTCTCTCTGCTCGGTTAACGTTCGCTTTGAGTCCCCAGAGCTTGCGTGTTGACTTTCGCGGGAACGAGGCCTTGGATTGGACTGCTCCAGGTAGTTTTCAAAATCATTTTCCGCTTTTAAAGCTGGTCCCTCTTCCAGAGTCGGATCGTAATCCGGCTCATCAAGGTCTATTTGAGTGGCCAAATCAGGGGATGTGGTTTTTCCCTCGGTCGACTCGGCTTTTAAAGCGCCTAGATTGATTTCACCCGTGCTTTCCATCACCTCTTCTTGGGGGACAGAGACCTGGTCCTCCTTCATCATTTCTTCTATTTCGGCCAGTTTTTCAGCCGCGGAAGCGCTCATTCCTGGTTGATTGGATTCTTTAAAGCTTGGAGACTCCGGTAAACTATCCGCTGACAAGTCTTCGCCAGATCCAAAAAGGTCTTCATCACTCAGTTCATCACTCGGTTCGTCACTCAGTTGGTCAAAGTCAAGATCGTTCCCCTGTGGGGCGTCCAAAGATGCGGACGTTTCTTCCGGAGCAAGCGCTTGCTCCGCGTCTTCCTCCTCGTTCCCAAAAGACAACTCATCCAAAGCGCCGTCGTCTTCAGACAAGTCCAAAGCTTCGCCGTCGTCTTGCGACAAATCCAAAGATTCGCCGTCGTC
>JBBDND010000184.1:0-3240 GCA_040877865.1 Bacteriovoracaceae bacterium
GTGGATTGATTTAAGTCGTAATGGTAGGCCTTGTCCGAGGCCAGTTGGGTTAAATTTACTTTTTGAGCCAGCTTGTTTTCGCTATGATTATTCATGTTGTCCTCTTGATTCTTTAGCGCGTGTTATAACGCAATGTGATTAATGTGAAAAGGAAGGAATGAAATATTTTATCTGCGGCTTTTCCGGGGCCGGCAAAACCACGCTTTTAAACAGGATTAAGAGCTCGGGAAAATATCCCGGCCATCTCTTTGTGGACCTGGATCTATTTATTTTGACCCAACACCAAAGCTCTTCTTTGGGAGATCTGATAGAAGAAAAAGGTTGGGATTGGTTTCGGCGCGCGGAAAAAGAGACTTTGGAAAATTTGTTAAAAAGTCCGGATATCTGGATCGCTTTGGGAGGGGGGACCTTGGACCAAGAGCTGGCGCTTAGCTTGGAGCGGGATAAAGAAGTAAAGGGCTACTGGCTGGACACTGATTTTGAAACTTGCTGGCAAAGAATCCAAAATGACAGAAACCGACCTTTAGTTTTGAGGGGCAAGCGCGAGTTAAAAGCTTTATACGATCAACGGCGCGGCTTTTATCAGAAGTTTGAGCGCTTGCTTGATACTTGAGCGGATTTGTCGGCAAATGAAAAAACTACAGAACTCGTACAATACTTGTCAATTGGTTCTACAGGGTGCCATACTATTTATTGGAACGCCTCGGCATCTGTTGTAAAGATGGTTGCAAAGGCCTTTGGCATCTAAGGAGCGGATATGCAGGTAAATAAAAAACCGGCAAATAAAAGACCAGACAATGAAGCTGCGCAAGAAACTCAAAACTTTCAAGTGGCCCTCTTGATTGAGGACATGTCGCAAGCCAAAGAAATCTCGGACAGCCTGAGAGAGATGGGAATCTACGCCCACTACTACAATGATTTGGACGAGTTTTGGGTGGCCGCCAACACCGAGACTCCCGACTTTGCCATCATTGACGTTAAAAAAATGTCTCAAGGGCCATTGCTTTTAAAAAACCATCCCAAAGTTCAAAATCAAACGCTAAGGTTTTCTTTTTATTACACGGACGCCACCAAGGTTTTGGTCAATTCCGCCTTTTCTTTTAATCACTATGGATTGATAAAAAAAGAATTGAACTTGCTTGGCCAATTGCGATCGGTCTTAAGAAGAAGAAACGAAGAGCTGCATTTAATAGACGAAAATAAAAAATTGCAAGAAAGAGTTTCAAGACTTCAGACCAGGTCCAATAGAATTTTGCAGGACGCTCAAGAAACTTTTAGATTTCAATCTCAATTTCAAACCATGGTCAATGTCACTTCCCGTTTGGGCAAGGCCCATTCCCGCAAAGATTATTTGAATCAATTAATGTCTTTATTGAGCGAGTGGGAAAGTTGTTTGAGCTATGGCGTTTACACTTTAAATCAAACCAATCAAAAGCTCGCCGCGCCCAAGGCTATTAAGCCCGGCTATGAGCGGTTGCCGGAATTGTGGCTGACAAAGCCCGCCGAAAAAGGCATCGAAGACTACGCCCAGGAAATGGCCTGCGAAGTGGCGTTTGATGTTTTTGACAACGAGGCCCGCGCCATTAATGTTTTTGGAGAATATGAGAATCCCGACCTGATGATTATAGGCAAGTTTGACGAAAAAGCCCTTAAAGACTTTTCTTGGGAGCTGTTTGAAGGGAGGCTTTCTTACGCTTATTCAAAATTGCTCTTTAAGGAAAACGGCAAAGAAGAGACTTCTTCCAATCGCTTAAGCGTTTGGGAAGCGTTCAGCTACCTTGACGACATTCACTTTCATCAAGCCGAGGCCCGGCACAAACTTGCGGACGTGGATTTTTCTAGAATCTTGCAGGTCATTAAAGAAAAGAGCGGCAACCGTTTTTATTGGAAATCCTTCTACGCGGATTTTACCGCTCAGCTGGAAGAAACTTTGCACGGCGATTTTAAATTCGCGGCTTATGGCGCGCAAAGTCTGCTTGTTCTTATTGATAAAAGATATTTGCAGGCCGACTATCAGAAGCTCAAAGCGCTGACGGCGGACTTCCAGTATTGGAGATACTTTCAAGACACCTCCATGGTCATGGCCACGAGCATGTCTCCCGAGATCAGACTGGTGGCTCCTTCTTCTTTAAACACCATTCGCCAAATTTATTCAAATATTGTGGCGGCCGGACAAAGCAAGACGCCGCTTGAGCCTTCCAGGTTTTCTCATCCGAAATTTTCCCAAAAGGCTTGGGACGGCCAAAAACCTTTGGATGCATGAGGTTTCATTCCAAGCTGGAAGTTGATCTAAGCGTTCTTCAGGAAAACTTCCAACTCTTGCGCTCTTTGGCGCCCTCAAACGAAACGATTTTTATGATAAAAGCCAATGGTTACGGTCACGGCCTGTTGGAGATGGCCCAATACTCTCATTTCGAGCTGGGAGTGGGAGCTTTTGGGGTCGCCAGTTTGGGAGAGGCGATAAAAATAAGAACGGAGCTTCCTTCCTTGGAGGCGGACATCTACGTTTTTAGCGACACCGGCCTTTATGACGCCGAGCTTAGACGTCTTTATCTGGATTACAACGTCGTTCCCGTGATCGGATGTTTTGAAGACTTAAAAGATTTTCTTTTGGACAAAGAATTTTCCCACGTCCCTTTAATTCTCAAGATTGACACTGGGATGAACCGCTTAGGCCTTGGGACGGAAGAGTTGGAGGATGCCGCCGCTTTGTTAAAAGATTTTGGCAGACGCTCAGTCCATCATCTTATGACGCATTTCTCCTCTTCTTTTTTAAAAAGCAAACCGGGGGACAGGACTCAAAAGCAATATGAAAACTTTCGTCAAGCAAAGAGCCTCCTGCAAAGTTTTGGGATTGCCGTCGAAAAGACCAGTTGCTCAAATTCCGGCGCGATTGAACAAGGAATCGGACTTGAGGAGTCGCATATTAGGCCGGGACTGATGCTTTATGGACCTGGCTCCTTGGGCGCGTGGAAGGGCAAAAACATCTCTTCATTAAAAACCCGCGTGATAAATTCCTTTATGATTAAAAAGGGAGCGCCTGTGGGCTACGGCGGCCACGTTTGCCACAAGGACGGACTTCTGGTTTATCTTCCCTTGGGATATGGAGACGGATTTCTAACCTATTACTCAAAGTTGGATATTAATGTGGAGGGGCGCTCGGCAAGAGTTTTGGGGAGAGTCAATATGGTCTTGTGCGCCCTGCTTTTTGAGCGCGATTGCGCCGAGATGTTTTAACGG
>JBBDND010000185.1:0-3239 GCA_040877865.1 Bacteriovoracaceae bacterium
TGAAGCTGTGGACAAGGCGTCTTTAAATTTCGGCATGCCCATGGGAGCTTGCCGTTTAATGGATGAGGTGGGACTCGACGTCGGAGCGCATGTGGGGGCTATTATGGAAGAGGGACTCGGGGCCCGTGCCAAAGCCAGTTCCTTGTCCAAGCAAGCTCTTGAAAAAAATCTGTTGGGAAAAAAGAACAAGCAAGGATTTTATCTGAACGACGATGAGGGAAAGCAAAAAGAAGTCAATCCCGACATGCTTGATATTTTGCCAAAAGAAAAGAAAAACTTAAACGAGACCACCATTCAAATGCGCATGTTTCTGCCCATGATTAACGAAGCCGCCAACATTTTACATGACAAAATTGTGGCCGACGCCGCCACTGTTGATCTTGGACTTATCTTTGGCATTGGATTTCCCCCCTTTCGGGGCGGTCTGCTTAAGTACGCGGACAGCGAAGGACTTGATCGCATCATGTCCGCCATTGAGGGGTTCGAAAAAGAGGTGGACTCGGAAAGGTATAAACCAAGTCCGCTCTTGAAAGATCTGGTTCGGAATAAGAAAAAGTTTTACGATCTTTAATGAACCTTTTCTTTTATAAGTATTTTTTTGGGTATATTTTCAAGTCCAAAACTCGGCAAAGGCTTTTGTTTATCGCCATTGCCGGGCTTTTTCTTTCCTCCTTTTCTTTGTTGGTCATACAATCAGTCATGGGGGGACTGCAATCCGGACTGATCCTGCGCTCAAAGAACGTTTTAGGCCACGGCTACATGGATCTTGCTCGGGACGAGTCTTTCCAAAAGATTTTTAAAACGTTGGATGAGAGGGAAGTCTCGTTTTATCCCGAATACGAGCTCGAGTTAATGGCCAAAAAGGGCAATCATTTGTCTCCAGTCATTTTGCGCGGGGTGGATTTTAAAAGAGGAGTTCCCCCATTTTTGGCAAAAAAAGACCTTGAGGGCGTCGTTTTAGGCTCAGAGCTTTCCGGTCTGATAAACGCTTATTTTGGCTCTCAAGTTCAATTCATATCTCCCTCCCATTTAGACCGTCTTTTTGGGGATGTGCCTCGCTATATTACCGAAGAGGTGAGCGATTTTTACATGAGCGAACTCACAGAAGTGGATTCAATTTACGCTTGGACCAGAGTTGAACTGCTGCAAAATCTTGTTCGCAAACGAGTTTTTAACAAAATCAGATTTTTCTCTGAAAGCTCCTTCGAGAGCGCCAAAGAATTGTTCCCTAACAAAAAATTCGTGAGTTGGGAGGAGCAAAACCAATCTTTAGTTTGGGCATTGGGACTGGAAACGAATGTCATGCTTTTTTTATTTGTAAGCATGACTTTGCTGGTCGCCTTGTGCATTACCAGCGGTTTTCTTATCTTTTATGACAAAATCAAAATGGATTTAATGAGCCTTTGGGTTCTTGGGAAATCTAAAAAAGAAGTGTTAAGGCTCTCTTTTGTTTTCACTCAATTGTTAAGCATGTTCTTTTGCTTTGTCGGTCTTGTCGCGGGCCTGGCGCTGCTTGGAATTCTTTCATCCAACCAGATTAATTTTATGCCCGATTTTTTTGTGGAAAGATCCATTCCAGTCAAGGTGACCGTCAGCGGGCTGGTATCCTCTTTTTTAATTCCTTACGCAGTGGCAAGCGTTTTTTCTTACTTTTCGTTTAGTTTTTTTAAAAAAGAAAATGTTTCCTTTATCACCAATATTAGAAAAGTGGTTTAAGAGGCTTTGCCGCCGTAGTCGATGTCGTAGGCCGCGGAATTGTCAAGACCTTCCCGCCTTTTGTCGTATCTCTCTGTTGTTGTGATTTTTGAATGACCGGCGAAAATCGCGACGTCTCTTATAGGTGTCTTTTGAGTGTCCAGTAAATGAGAAATTGCCGTCGCTCGACATGAATGGGGAGAAACCTTCTTGTTTATTCCCAATTCTTTGGCGTACTTTTCGATGATCCTGTAGACCGTGGAGCCGCTAATGGGAACGTTTTTTGTTTTTGTTTTCTGGCTGGCAAGAAGATGATCTCCCGGCCTAAATTGACGGCCAAAAGAGGCCATGGCGTCGGTATACTCCTTAAGAGCGGCAAGCACCGGCGGCGGCAGCGGCATGTGTCTTTCTTTGCCGCCTTTGCCTCTGATTTTTATCACCCAATGTTTTCTTTCCCGGTATAAATCGTCCACCTTGATATTGACCAGCTCGGATCTTCTAAGGCCCAACGAGAAAAGCAGAATCATGGCCATTTTGTGGCACGCTCCGGCGACGGTGGAAGTGTCTGGCGCCTGGATCATCTTGACAACTTCCTCATCGTCAAAGGCCAGGGTGGGCGACTCGGTTTGAACCTTTGGAAGCTTCACCACATCCAAGGGGTTGTAATCGATGAGCTTGCAAGACATGGCCCATTTAATAAAGGAGCGGATGGCCACAAGCCTTCTGTTGATGGTGGCGCTGGCGTAATTCTTGGATATCATTTCATCGCGATAAAACTGGAAGTGGTGCCCTTTGATTTCACTGGGATGTAAAATATGAACATCGCCTTTTTTTAAAAAATTAAAAAAAAGTTTTAAGTCGGCAACATAGGCCTTTTTGGTTTGATTCGAAACAAATTGCTGAATGAAGTCGCCAATAAAGTCTTGGATAGAAATTTTTCGTTTCTCGGCTTCCTGGAACTTGTTCCGGAGCGTTTGATCGACCTTCGACGAAACTTCATATTTCTTTTTCATGGCTCT
The DNA here is from genome assembly GCA_040877865.1 of Bacteriovoracaceae bacterium. Lineage (GTDB taxonomy): Bacteria > Bdellovibrionota > Bacteriovoracia > Bacteriovoracales > Bacteriovoracaceae > UBA845. Next base: position 2,715 of record JBBDND010000185.1, read on the forward strand.
ATTATAGCAAAAGCGGCCTGTTTTGCGCTATTGTGAAGAAAATGTTGCCGTAGGGCGCATGACCAATGTGAAAACAGTAAAAATTTAAACAAATCCTACTTTAATTTTAGGCCTTTGAGTCCCGCAAAAGCGTTGTTTTTAATATCCCTTGGCGGCGCGGCGTTCTTGCCTTTGCTCTTGCCTTTTTTGGGCGCTTTGGAGACTGTGGCCATGGCGGAATCGTCCTTGTTGTCGCTTTTACATGAAAGGCTAATCCTCTTTCTTTCCAAATCCACCTCAATAACCCGGACTTTCACTTTTTCTCCAACCTTAAGCTTGTCCATTGGGTTTTCGATAAATTCATCGGCGATTTGAGAAACATGCAATAGCCCCGACTCTTTGACGCCAAGATCCACGAACGCTCCGAAATTGGTGATGTTGTTGACAACGCCGGTGTACCACTGTCCGGCCTTTAAATCGTTTATCTTTCGAACGTCTTTTCTAATTCAACCGGCTTAAACTCGGAGCGGGGATCTTGCTTGGGAG
>JBBDND010000186.1:0-3231 GCA_040877865.1 Bacteriovoracaceae bacterium
TTACGCCCGATCTTTTGGCAATGAATTTGTCGATTATTTTTTAGCGCACCGCTGTAGATCCTTGCACCAAAAGTTGGGACGCTTAATTAGAAGGGAAAACGACTCTGGAGCCATTATTATAACCGACCCCAGGATCAAGCGCTGGAAGTCTCAAACGCTTAAAACTTTCCAAGACATGATGAAGCCTTACGCCTTGGAGTTCGCTTCTTTGTCCGAGGCCTGCGACAAAGCGAAATCATTTATAATAGAGGAATAATGCTCCGCGCGCGAATCACCTAAACATTTTAGAGTATTCGGATTCATAGTTTTTAAGACTTTCAACTTCAACTCTAATGCCCCCCTGAAATTGCGCCATATAAGGGATTTGATAGTGTTTGCTGACATACAACGGATAGCCGGCGGCGTTTGGATTTTTAAGCTTGTCCTCTTCATAAATATTGCAGTGGGAGGCTTGCACTTCGTTGCCTTGCAGTTCAATCGTGACTGGCTCGAGCTTCATAAGCTCAACATGCAGCATGGATTCGTGAAAAGGCTCCTCATAGGTCCAAATATTGGAGGACGAGACAATGTCGTAAGCGGTTCTGTGAACGGGGTCGATTTTTCTGGCCTGGGTCATCAACATGGAAGAGCAGAAAGCGGGAGAAGCGATGTGGAATTTGCCTGTGACCACTTTTTCGTTCTCGTGAAAGCCGTTTTTTCCATTGAACGCGTAGGATATCTTTTTGTCTTTTAAATCCACCGAGAAGCGCTCGGAGCTTTTGGATCCGCCAAGGGAGCGCTTAACGCGCAAGTTGAGAGGCTCAAAGTTGTTGGTAAGCTCGTAGTCCACATAAATCTTTAAGAATTCTCCCGTGTCAACGCGAGACAGCAGCTCGGCGTTAAAGGTAAAGTTGCCGTGCCTTTTTTCTTCTTTAAAAACCTTGAAGTGCTCTTCGCAGTAAATTTGGTTTTTCTGGAAGTAATTATATTTTCCTTCAATGATTTTTTCTTGAAAACTCATAAGCGCCCGCCGTTTTATTTGACCTCGATCAATATATGGAAATTTTATTCATGCAGACCGTGATTGCCTCATTGTCATTATAGCTTCAATTATGATATTTAATGAATAATTATCAAGACATTAATTTTCTTAAAAGGGTGCGCGAGAGATGATTAAAATCAAAAAGGGCCTTAATTTGCCTATTGAAGGCTCTCCTGAACAAAAAATTCATCAGGGGCCAAGTATTTCAAAAGTCGCTCTGATCGGGGACGATATTGTTGGGATGAAACCCACAATGGAAGTTCAAGTTGGAGACCATGTCCAGGCAGGGCAACTTCTTTACCGCGATAAAAAGACAGAGGGAGTCAATTACACCGCTCCCGCCAGCGGCGAAGTGATTGAGATAAATCGCGGAGCCAGAAGAGCTTTTCAATCTGTTGTCATAAGAGTCGAGGGAGAAGGCCATGTCAATTTTGACTCCTATAAAGGAAGCGATCTCTCCAGTTACGACGAAAAGGGCGTTCGGGCCCTTTTGCTTGAATCTGGAATGTGGCCGAGTTTGAGAAGAAGGCCTTATTCGAAAGTGGCAAGGCCGGATGAAACTCCAAGCAGTATTTTTGTCACTGCCATGGACTCCAATCCATTAGCCGCGGATCCGGCGATTATTATACAAGAGAATGAAGCCGCCTTTACCCGGGGACTAAAAGTCCTGTCTAAATTGGCCCCAAAGGTTTTTCTTTGTTCAGAAGCGAAAGCCCCCGTGCCGGGAAACGGTATTGAAGGCGTGACAAAGGCGAAGTTTTCCGGACCGCATCCGTCCGGACTGCCTGGCACGCATATTCACTATATGGATCCCGTTGGCGAAAAGAAATTTGTTTGGCATATCAACTATCAAGAAGTCATCGCGATTGGAAAGCTTTTGGAAACCGGTCAGCTGTATTTCGACCGGGTTGTTTCCATCGCGGGGCCTGTCGCTCGCAATCCAAGGCTTGTTAAAACTCGAGCGGGAGCTTCCATTGACGATTTAATCAAGGGCGAAACGTTTGAAGCCGAGGAAGTCAGGCCTGTTTCGGGTTCTGTGCTTTCGGGACGCGAAGCCAGAGGGCCGTTTGCTTATCTTGGCCGTTTTCACCATCAAGTCTCGCTATTAAAAGAAGGCAGGAAAAGAGAGTTTTTGGGATGGCACAGCCCGGGGCTGGACAAGTTTTCGGTTAAGCCCATCTACATCTCCGCTTTGATGAACAAGAGCTATGACATGACCACCAATAAAAATGGCAGCCTGCGCTCAATTGTTCCCATCGGCTCATACGAAAAAGTCATGCCTATGGACATCCTTCCCACCTACTTATTAAGAACCATCATGGCCCATAACACTGACATGGCGGTCAAGCTTGGCGCTTTGGAATTGGACGAGGAAGACTTGGCCCTTTGCACGTTTGTGGATCCCGGCAAGAATGATTTTGGCCCGGTGTTAAGGGAAAATTTAACGACCATTGAGAAGGAAGGATAATGAAAGTTTTAAGAGATTTTCTAGACAGCAAAGAGCATCTCTTTCATAAAGGGGGAAAACTTGAAAAAATGTATCCTCTTTATGAAGCGATTGACACTTTTGCCTATACTCCGGCGGATGTGACCACCGGCCAGACTCACGTTCGGGACGGAATTGATCTTAAGCGAACCATGATTACCGTGGCGATCGCTTTGTTTCCCGTCATCATTTGGACTTTATACAACACCGGCTACCAGGCCAACGCCGTTCTTGCCGCCTCTTCGGATCTTGAAGCTTCCGGATGGAGAGCGCAAATTATGGCCATGCTTGGACTGGCTCACGATCCGGCCAATATCGCTTCCAATATGATGTACGGATTTCTGTACTTCTTTCCAGTCTTTTTAGTGACCCAAATCGCCGGCGGAACCATGGAGCTCATTTTTTCCGTGGTAAGAAAGCACGAAATTAATGAAGGCTTTTTAGTCACCGGGATTCTGTATCCTCTTATTCTTCCCGCCACCATACCTTTGTGGCAAGTGGCCGTGGGAATTATTTTTGGAGTCACGGTTGGAAAAGAAATCTATGGGGGCACCGGCAAAAATATTTTTAATCCGGCTTTGACCGCCAGAGCTTTTTTGTTTTTCGCCTATCCCGCCCAAATTTCCGGCGAGGCTGTCTGGACGGCGGTTGACGGATATACCGGCGCGACTCCACTGGCCCAAGCCGCGGCTGGAGGAGTGGAGGCTATTACATATTCTTGGAG
>JBBDND010000187.1:0-3217 GCA_040877865.1 Bacteriovoracaceae bacterium
GGTCTCCACCAATTTTGAGGCCACGATGCCAATCACCCCTTCGTGCCATTCGGGCGAATAGACCACGCTGATAAGATGGTCGCCGTTTCTCATTTCGCTGATCACCTGTTTTTTGGCTTGGATAAAAACTTCGTTTTGAATAAGCTTCCTTTCTCGGTTGCAAATTTCCAAATGGCTGTAGTTTTGAAAAGCCTCTTTATAGTCTTTGCTGATCAAAAGGTTCAGCGCTTTTTCAGGGTGGTCCAAACGGCCTTTTGAATTTATAAGAGGCCCTATGTAAAAAGAGATTTTTTCACTGGGAATTACGGGGAATTGGCGGTCTTCGTCGGTGAAAAAACTTGCAAGACCCGGGTATTCGGTGTTTGGAATCTGTTTTAAACCGTGCCGGGTCAGCTTGATGTTCATGGTGTTCAAGGGCGCCATGTCGCATATTGTTCCCACCGCCACAAATTGCAAAAGAGGGTAGATGCTGGGCATTTCCCTTCCTTGCTCGACCAACAGGTTTTTTATTTTCAAGCACACGGCAAACGCCACGCCCACTCCGGCCAAAGCTTTTAGAGGGGTTTCTCTAGGCTCGTCCCTGCGGTTGGGATTCACCACGGCGTAAGCGTTAGGCATATGTTCTTTAACGTCCTTGTGGTGGTCGGTTATTATTAAATCCAAATCTTTTTCTTTGGCGTACTCGGCGGTCTCTAAATTGGAAATTCCGCAATCCACCGTGACAAGAAGCTTCACCCCTTTTTCGAGGGCGTTTTCAATTGAGCTGGGGTGAACGCCATAACCCTCAATAAAGCGGCTAGGTTGAAAAAGTTCAACTGAAACCCCCAGCATTTGGAAAAAGTGATAAAACAAGGCGCAAGAAGTGGCGCCATCCACGTCATAGTCTCCGTAAATTCCAATTTTTTCTTCGCTATCAATAGCCTCAATAATTCTTTTTGAGGCTTTATCCAAATCTTTCATTTGGGTAAGGTCCGGCAAACGGCGCAATTCCCATGAAAAGAAATCTTCAAATGTGTCTTCTGAAAAGCCTCTTTTTTCTAATAGGGCTTTAATGACGGGGTGTATTTGGACTTTAGTTTGTTTGGACTCGCTGGTTTCTACTGAATATGTCATGCCTTAAGACATAACATGACCGATAGAAAGTGACAGTTAAAATTTTACCACAAGACGTAAATGCCTATTATTAGGTCTTCTTCGTCTATCTCATCGCTATGGGTAAAAAGCTCTTTGAATTTTTGGCCTTTATCTCCGTGAATTTTGTCGAAATAATTCAATGGAAGAAATGATTTGCCGCAGGAGCAGCACTTTTCTTGTTCAATATGACTTTCAATCACTTGGCCACAGGCGTGACACTTTCTTATGAGAACTTTTTTAACTTTCTTCTTTTCAATTTCAGTTTTCATATACCGCCTTTATATAAAAAAATGCGTAAACAACATGTGTTATGACTTCTCGTAAAAGGGGCGGTATATGTTTAGGAAAAAATTGCCTATTTAAATAAAAAAAGGCTTCCCATTTGGAAGCCTTTTTCTATCGTTTTTGTATGGTACTGCCTAGTCGACCATTTCTTCATCAGCTGCCAGCGCTTGTTCTGGCTCCGAAGATTCTTCGGTTTGACTGGGAGCTCGCTGACTTTGGGAGTTTAGACTTTGGGAGTCTTGCCGCTTCGTCACTGGCTCAATGTCTCCAAAGTTGGGGTTCCTTGCGCTAAAGTCGTAACCAAACGGTTGGCCGGGCCCGCTTGTGTAAGCTTGTGGCGGCGTGTGTGAAGGCTGTTGCGGTTCGCCCATCACAGAGTAGTCTCTGCCATAGAAGTCTCCGCCAACATTGTAATTGTACTGTGGGGCCATGGGAGCCATTGGCGCCGTTGTTCTGTGGTACAGATCGTTCATGGAAGCGATGTTCATGCCCATTTGCATTGATTGCATCATCATCATGGGGGCCATCATTGAGCTCATCATGTCCACAGGGTTGTTTTGATAAGAAATCTGGTTTTGCTGGTTTGCCATCATCATGTTCATCATCATCAGTTGATTCATGGTGTCCATTAGAGGCATGTAGCCGGTTGAAGCTTGCTGCAAGGCCTTCATTTCTTTTTCAAGATCGGCGATTTGATTGCTTTGCTTGCAAACGGTTGTCTCCAGGCCTTTGTTCTCTTTTACCAAGGAAGAAACATATTGCTCTTTTTCTTCTTCTTTTGCTTGCGCAAGTTTTTTCTTTTGCGCTTTTAACTCGACAATATCAAGCTTTAAAGAGGCGAAAGATTCTTCTATTCCTTCCAACTTTTGCTCTTCTTCTTCACTTAAGCTGTCGGAGAAATTCTCCCGGGCCTCTTTGGCCTGGACGATGGCGCTGTCCACTTTCTCATTGTGGGCGCTTGCTTTTTCTTTTAGCTTTTTAAGTTTTAAAAGCTTCTCGCCTTTAAAGTTCTTGGCTTCCTCTTTTAAAGAAGTTTCGTTTTCTGTTAGTTTGGCAAAAACTTCTTCAAAGGTGGACTCGGTATCGGCGGCAACGTCTCTGTCCTGATCTTGTTGGTCTTTGTCTTCTTCAGTTTCCTCAAGAACGACTTCGTTTTTGTCTTCTTCAGTTTCCTCAAGAACGACTTCGTCTTTGTCTTCTTCAGTTTCTTCAATAACGACTTCGTCTTTGTCTTCTTCAGTTTCCTCAAGAACGACTTCGTTTTTGTCTTCTTCAGTTTCCTCAAGAACGACTTCGTCCTTATCTTTTTCTTCCTCTTCCTCATCTTTTTTATCTTCAATGTCTCCATCAATTTTAATAGACGAGGATTTAAGGTTTAAATCGGAGTATGGGTCATTCAGATTTACATAGGTGGCGTCTTGAACCGCCGGATTTAAAAGAATTTCCTTATGTCTTTCCTGGGCCAGGGCTTCAGGGCTTAGACACGCAAGTCCCATTGGCGACAACACCGCCATCAAGGTCAATGTTTTCATCATTTGTTTTGTTTTCATTTCTCTCTCCTCTTCTTGAATGAATATAGGACCTTAATATACAAGAATGATGCCATGTGTCTGGGACAGGAAAGCCCTTATATTTCAATAACTTAAGAAGTAGGGAGGAAAGCTAATAGTGTGAAAAATCTTTCCACTTAAAGGATAACTGTCTAACTATTTGGCGCTTATTTAGAAAAAAGATTTGGGAAAAGATCTAGCGCTCGGAGACATCGCGAACACTCAAGGAGGTAATGTTAAGTATTGAT
>JBBDND010000188.1:0-3200 GCA_040877865.1 Bacteriovoracaceae bacterium
CGACGGCTCCCTGCCGCTTTTGGTTCCCATGAGCGAAGTGGCGGGAAGAATGGCGACTCAAGTCGGAGCGGCTTGCCTGCAAAAAGACAAGGGCGGCAAAGGCCTTCTTCTGGGAGGCGTTCCAGGCGTCCACCGGGCAAAAGTCACCGTCATAGGTTGTGGAATCGCGGGCACCAACGCCACCAAAATGGCCATGGGACTTGGAGCCGATGTGACTTGCATCGATTTAAACACCAAAAGATTGGCCGAAATGGACGACCTTTTTGAAAATAGAATCACCACTCTTTTTTCCAACACTCAGAATATCGAAGAAGCGGTTATAAACTCTGATTTGGTTATAGGGGCCGTCTTGGTTCCGGGAGCCAAGGCTCCTAAATTGGTGACTAAGGCGATGATTAGTCAAATGGAAGCGGGCAGTGTTGTGGTGGATATAGCGGTTGATCAAGGCGGCTGTATAGAAACGGCCAGACCAACTACCCATCAAAATCCGACCTTCTTGGTAGATGACGTTGTTCACTATTGTGTTGCCAATATGCCAGGAGCCGTTCCCGTAACTTCCACCTACGCGTTGACAAACGTAACATTAAGATACGCCCGCATGTTGGCCCAGGGCGGAGTTGACCGCTCAATTATGGCCGATCCGGCCCTTAAATTGGGCGTGAATATCTATAAGGGACAATTAGCCTACGAGCAAGTGGCCAAAGATCTTGATTTGCCTTATACCCCATTAAAACCGGAAAAATATCTCTAATGGCCCTTAGTATTCAAAAGATTTCCAGTTGTGCTAAAATAACAGCATGACTGGAAACCCCGTTCTCGACAAAGTTGTGCTTGGAATTAACGGCCTGATTGTTCTTGCCGCCACCGCTTTGGTTATATTTTCTCACACAATGATCAAGAGTCCGGCGACAGACGAATCAAAAGAATTTTCAGGGATGGTTAAAAACAGCATGTTGGAATTTCAAAAGCCGCAAGTAAAATTTCCGGAGATGGTGGTCAATCTCTACTCGCGGGAAACAAGGCTCCGTTTTGTAAATTTAATTATGAATATCGAGACTTTTGAAGAGTCTCAGAATCAGCTTGTTGAAAAGTCAAAGCCTCTCATTCAAGACGCTTTAATTGATATCGCCTCTAATATGAAGCCGGATGAGCTTAATTCCGTTACGGGGAGAATCTTATTGGAAACCAGGGTTAAAAATAAAGTTAACAGCAAGCTTCCAAAGCCTGCCATAAAAAAAATTTATTTTTCCAAATTTATTGTTCAGTAGTCGATTTACTGCTCAGTAGATTGAGGCTCTTCTCTATTGGCCACTTTTTCATAAGCTGAAGAGCTTTCTTCCGGAAGATTTTGAATATAAGCGTCGATGTCTTTTTGGCTAATTTTGCCCTCGGCAAGCAGTCTGTCGCGAATTCTGGAATCCATTATTTTATCTTCTAAGGCTAAACGAAGTTTCATGCAAAATCCTCTTATAAAAGTTTTTGAACGTCATCAAGTATCATAAACATTTGCATATAGTCAATCTATTGCCAATATCTACTGCCAATATTTAGGATCTTCAGGGTCGGAGCTTTGACGGTCCTCGTCTCGGACTATTTTTAAATTACGCTTTTGCCGGTTTTTTCTGGCTTTTTTCATGAAATCCCCCAGGTTTTGCCCTCGGGCCCGCATGGATTTTAACTTTAAATAAATAAAGCCAGCCACCGCCGCGCTTAAATGCGCCCAAGACGCTTTTCCGTGGGGGCTAAAAAGCCCCATATAAAGCTCGATCCCGCCCAAAATCATGCAAAAGTATTTTGCTTTCATGGGAAAGAGCAACATAAAAGTCAAATATCTGTCGGCGAAGATAATCCCGTAAGCGACCAACAAAGCAAAAACCACTCCCCCCAAACCCTGCAAAGGGATAAATTGGAAGCTTGGCCCGGCAAAAACGGTAACCGCAAGATAAACAATCCCCGCGCTAAAAGCGCTGATGGCCAGAAACTTGGCGTAGAAATAAGATCCCCATCGGGTCTCCAAATCTCCGCCAATAAACCAAACCAGCATGGAGTTAAACAAAACCGATATAAAAGAAACCTCAATAAACGGAAAAGTAAATAATTGGTAAACGAGCCCCTGGCTCAATCCGTTAAAACTCAGTCCTAAGAATGAAACAAGATTTGAGCCGGCGGAAGCCTTTAAAATGGAGTTAAATATAAAGAGTCCCACATGGGCGATAATAATGTATTTATTGATTTTGCTTAGCGGAGGGACGTACATTTGAGCTTGGCGCATTCTTACCTCTATAATTTATTCGAATTGTCGTTCAGAAATCTCGATCAAAGTTCCGCCGGTGGATTTCGGATGAATAAAATTCACCAAACAGTTTCCCGCTCCCCTTTGAGCCGACTCATAAAGCAAACGGAAGCCCTTGGCCCTCAGTTCGTCCTCTTTTTCTGTGATACTTTTAACTCTAAAACAAAGATGATGAATTCCAGGACCCTTTTTTTCAATATATTTAGAAATAGGACTGGAGCTTTCCGTGGCCTGCAACAATTCCACATGTCCGTTTTCATCAATGGGAGCAAAAGCGGTTTTAACTTTTTGCGACTCAACAACTTCTCTTTGAGACTTAAACTTCAGGCCCAAAGCTTCATAGACTTTGACCGATTCTTCCAAGTCGTTCACCGCGATGGCCACGTGGTCCAAAACACAATTTTCAAGTTCGGGCAACATAGACTTCCTTTGGCTGTTTACACCTTCCATTATGCATAAGCTAGCGCAAGAATTCCAGTGAATGAATTTATTTGTTTATAGGCACGTCAGCGGGGTCAATCGCCTGATCGCAACGGTTAGGGTCGCTCGGATTAAACACGGGCTGCTCAGGCTGATCCGGCGCCACGCAAACTCCCGCAATGCTTCCCGCGCTCGCCCTGCAATCTCCAAATTCCTCATATGTATAGCATCTGAGGGCGCAAGTTTTCTGCCCTTGAGCGTCGAAGCCGGTGTTCACGATAAAACATTGGGTGATGGGATGCTTCATACACCACTCTTTGGCGATGCAGCTTAAGCCTGAAGGCTTGGAGCACAGGACCTGCGGATCTGACAAGGTGTCGTGGGGGGCGCATTTTCCGGTGGATTGGTTGCAACAAAGACTGCCGCACTCGTTATCGCTTTGACAGCTGTCCCCAGGCTTGGCGTTGCCGTAAGTTGGAAGGTCCTC
>JBBDND010000189.1:0-3200 GCA_040877865.1 Bacteriovoracaceae bacterium
TTCGCTGAGAAGAAAGGGCGCGTTATCTCTTGGGAAACTCGTTAACGCAAAGTTTTGTCCTTTAAGAAATTTGTGGTTAGAGGCTTTAGTGTAGTTAAACAATCCAGAAAAGAAGCATAAAGCGCTATTTTTCTTTGCTTTTCGCGCCTTGTGATCCTAAAATAATACTAATGATAAATAAAGTTTTACGTCTTAACTTGTGGATATTGTTTGCTCTCGCTTTTATAAACGCGCTTCATTATTTTTTCCATGCAAGTTTTCCTGATAGCTCATTGCTGATTTCTAGTTCCGATCAAACTGTTTCTTATGTCAGTTATTACTTGAGTTCCATTTTTAGTATGACCGCTTACTATGTCGGAGCCTGGATAATTGTGCCTTTTGTCAGTTACTTTCTGATCTATTTCACTTTGTTGAACAAGCGTGAAAAAGAGTTTGATATGTTTATCCCGGTTTTACTGGCCGGATTTTTCTTTGCTCTAAGTTTTATCTTCTTTCCCGAATTTATTGGGAAAGGATTGCTTCATCGAAGTTACAAATATCTAGACACATATATTGGTTTTGCTCTTGCTTTGGTCTTTGGCTTTTTCGTGGCCCTGATCACAATGCGGGGAGCTTTTTTCGAATCTTTAAAAATAATTCAAACTCAATTAGGGAACCTGGGTTCTAGCCTCATAAGGATGATTGGAAAAGCGCTTGGCAGAACAAGAAGTTTGTATGGCTATCTTTTTTCACGGGCCCGCGCCACGGAATTTAAAAGCAAGGCCATAAAGCTGCTCAAAGAAGGCGTTCCAAAAACTAAGCGAGTCTCGCCCCCTCAGACTTTTGATCAGGGTTTTGAAGAGACAAATCACATCCCTCAGAAACAAGAACAAGATCTTTCTCGCCCGCTTCCAAAGAAAGAATCCGCTTCCCAAGATAATAAAGCCTTGGACTTTCAAAGCTCTGAAGCGAACAAAACCACTGAGGAGAAGACTTCCAGCGAGAAACCTTCTAACGAGAAGACTCAAAGAGAAGCCAAGGAAGTTCAAGAGGCTTTCTTTCAAAGCAAGGAGCTAATCGATTGCATTAGTCCGAAAACCAGTCATTATCAAGTTCAAGGACCGGATAAAGATTATTTCGACACCATATGTTCCACCATAGAGAACAAGTTGATGGAGTTTAAACTTAAAGGCCAGATTATCAATATCTTAAAAGGTCCGGTGGTGGACACCTTTGAGCTGGAGCTTGGAGAAGGTATAAGGGCCTCAAAAGTTAAGACGCTGGAAGACGATATAGGGCTCGCTCTGAATGGAGCTCCCATACGAGTGGTTTATCCGCTTAAAGGAAAATCCACAATCGGCATCGAGGTTCCAAGAAATCCCAGAGAACTGATCTATTTGGATGAAGTCTTGCAAACGGAAGTGTTTAACCAATCCAATAAAAGACTCCCCATAGCCATGGGCAAAGACGCCTTTGGCGAAGTCGCGGTGGTGGATCTTGCCGGAATGCCGCACATGTTGGTCGCGGGAGCCACGGGAGCGGGGAAATCTGTCTTCATTAACACTTTGCTTGTTTCTTTGATTATTAAAAAATCTCCCAAAGAATTAAGACTTATTCTTATTGATCCCAAACAGTTGGAATTGGCGTTGTTCGAGTCTTTGCCCCATTTGATGTTGCCGGTTATCACCGAAGCCAAAACCGCGGCTATTTCTTTATTGTGGGCCGTTGAAGAAATGGAGCGCAGATACACCATCCTTAAGGAAATGGGGGTGAAAAATATTGAAGGTTTTAATAAAAAGTTAAAAGCCGCCGGCCCCTCCGTTTTGTGGAAAATCAGCCAATATTATAAAAATGGCGACGAAGAAGGCTATGAACTGCCTTATTTGGTGATTGTCATCGACGAATTCGCCGATCTGGTTTTATCTAAATCCGGAAAAGACATTGAAACCAATGTCAATCGTCTTGCCGCCAAGGCCCGAGCCGCGGGGATTCATTTGGTGTTGGCGACTCAGCGCCCATCAACAGATGTGATCACCGGCACCATTAAGGCTAACTTTCCCACTCGAGTCGCCTTTAGGGTGACAACAGGCCACGACTCCAAAACCATTTTGGATTTGCACGGAGCCCAAAAACTTCTCGGCAAAGGCGATATGTTGTACAAACACGGCATTGAGCTGCTTAGGCTTCACGCTTCATTTGTGGACGAAGGAGAGGTGCAAGTGTTGGTGGATAAACTTTCTGAAATTCCCACTGAATTTAATGAAGAAGCTTTGGAATTTTTGGAAACTGGGGGTGATGAAATGGACTCCGAAACAACTTCAGACAGCTCCAATTTTGTTTCAGGCACCTCTGACGACCCGGTTTATCAAGAAGCGCTTGAAGTGGTGATGGAAGCCGGCCAGGCCTCCGCGTCCATGTTGCAGCGCAGACTAAGGGTTGGCTATAACCGCGCCGCAAATCTTATCGACGAGCTTGAGAAAAACAGCGTGGTGGGGCCTGCCCAAGGCTCTAAACCCCGAAAGATTTTATCCAGGCCCGAATAATTCCTTCTTGCCATTTATGAGCACCCTGTGTTAGTTTTCACTAACTTAAAAACGATAATCGCTTGATTTGGATGGTCCTCGTTTCAATTTGTCGGCGTGGCGCGGACAATGGGATGGAGGCTGCAAGCGATTCGACTTAACCAACCAAGGAGACATTCATGGCTAAGAGTTTAGAACTCAAAACCCTTTTAGAGGCCGGAGCCCATTTCGGTCATCAAACTCACAAGTGGAACCCAAAAATGAAGCCGTACGTTTATGGCGAAAGAAACGGGATCTACATTATCGATCTTCAAAAAACCGTTCCCATGGCCCAAAAGGCTCACGAATTTATTAAAAAGACCGCCCAATCCGGCAAGTCTGTTCTTTTTGTGGGAACAAAAAGACAAGCTTCCGAAGTTGTAAGAAAGTCCGCGGAAAATTGCGGGGCTTTTCACGTGACCAACAGATGGCTTGGCGGGATGCTTACAAACTATAAAACCATCGCTCAATCCATCGACAAGCTTAGAAAAGTCGAAAAGATGAAAGAGACCGGCGACTACAAGCTTCTTACCAAAAAAGAGCAGTCAAAGATTGAAAAAGAAGTGACCAAGCTTGAAAGAAACCTGGGCGGAATTAAAAATATGAGAAAGCTTCCAGGCGCTATTTTTATTATCGATCCAAACAACGAAAGAATAGCCG
>JBBDND010000190.1:0-3173 GCA_040877865.1 Bacteriovoracaceae bacterium
CACTTAAGTACTTAAAAGTTCTTAAGGAATTGTTTATCTGGGCGATAATTCAGAAAGACTTAACAGTTAACAGAAGGCTTTTCTTTTGACGCGCAGCCCTCAGTTGGAAAATTCATGGGAAGACGATGTTTTGACCCTCAAACGTAGCGACTCTCATTGCGCGCTTTGCTTTCTAACTTTTGACGAGAAGTACTCGCTTCAGTTGGAGAAAAATTGCCAGGCTATTTTTGAAACTCAAGATCTTAAATCTGTTTTTTGTCTGAAACCGTATTTTTATGGGGACGAGTTTGCGCGGTTTTTAAAAGCGCTTAAACAATGTTTTGAAGAAGAAAGCGCCTGCTTTATTTCTTTTCGTTTGTTGAACGCCAAAAAAAATCAAAAGTGGGTAAACATCGCGTTGGAGTGTCTTGTCGAAAACGACAATAAAGTTGTGAAGTGCTCTATTCGCGACGCCACTTCCGAAAATATCCAAAATTACGCTCAGGAGCTTTGCCTAAAGTTGTGGGAGTTGCACTCTCAGATGATTGATATGCGGGAGCTAAACGAGGTTGCTCTCCAAGGCTTAAAAGATATTTTTTACGCTCCAACGGCTTTTTCATTTAAGTATGACTTTAAAAAAGCAAAAGAAGAGTTCTTTATTGGGCAAGTTGATTGTCCTTTGGCCAAGGAAGGGCTTGTGGCCTGCTCTTTGAGCAAGATCAACCGCCAAAACAGGCCAGTCGTTTTTGGCTCGGATTGTGATCCAAATACCTGCGGGCTGAATAGCTCTGACGTAAGCTATTTTTATTACGAGGTGGAGCAGAAAAAAATCATTGTTCTCGGCCTGGTGAACAGTCATTCAAACCTCGAGCAAGATTTTTTTGAAGTTGTGAAAAAATTGAAAGGCGCGCTGGAAAATATTTTTCGCATGCAGGAGCTTAACGAGGAAAAAGCTTTAAGTTCCCATAAAATGCGGGTCATCGCCGAAACGGCCAAGATGGGCCTGTGGGATTGGGATCTTGAAAACGACACTTTCTTATTTGACGACGTTTGCTTTAAGTTTCTTGGATACGAAAAAAGACATCTGCCCACCGACGCTTCCTTGATCAAAAAGCTGGTTCACCCACTGGAATTTAACAGACTTTCCAAAGCCTATCTGGCCCAAATTAAAGGCGAAACGGGGGAGTTGGAAATTCGGACGCTTTTGAGGCATAAAAGTGGTGAATATATTCCCACCCTGCTAAAGGGAAAAATAAGTAAAAAATCTTCCCAAGGAAAACCTTTGCTTTTTTCAGGCATGTTCTATGACATGTCCAATATCGAAAACATGGAAAAGGATCTTAAAGAAAAAGAAGTCATCATCATGCAACAAGAGAAGTTGGCCCTGCTGGGAGAGCTGGCGGCAAGTGTGGCGCATGAAATAAAGTCTCCTCTGACTATTGTGGCCGCCGCCACCGAGCTCATGAAGTTGCGCGTGGACGCGCGGGATGAGGATGTCGCAAGAATTGTCAAAATGCAAGAGGAGGGAATCGCAAGAATTGTCAAGGTGCTGGCGGGCCTGCGCTCCCAGACGATGTCAGACGACGCCGGTTTTCGCAATTGCGAGCTAAACGATATTGTTTCCAATTGTTTGAGCTTCTTGACGGTCTTGTTTGCCAAATCCAACTTAAAAATTGAATACGCTTGCAACGAGACTTCCACTAAAGTCAGCTGCGATCCGATGCGCATCCAACAAGTTATAATGAACTTAATCACCAACGCGAAACAAGCGATAGGAAATAGCGATGTGGGAAGGCTCATCGTCATTGAAGCTTTTATAAAAAAGGGGCAAGCGTGCGTGGGGGTTAAAGACTTTGGAAAGGGAGTTAGCTTGGAAAACGCCGATAAAATCTTTGGAAATTACTTTTCAACCAAGAAAGCTAAGGGAGGCACGGGGTTGGGACTGCCCATTTCTAAAAAAATTATGCTCGAGCACGGAGGGGATTTAATTCTGGAAAATCCCGGGCAACCCGGCGCTCGGTTCGTTCTAAGTCTGCCCTTAAGCGCTTAAAATGAAGGTATTGATCTGTGAACCCGATATTAAGGTGGGGAAAAGCTATAAAGCTGGCCTGTTAGCAAAGGGCCATCAAGCGGCTTTTGCCGGCAACGGCAAGGACGCTCAATCCGAGTTGTCTAAATCCGAGATTGAGGTGACTGTTATCAACATAGATTTGACCTCCTACAGCGCCATTGAAGTCATTAAATTTATTCGTTTTAAAAACATCAAAACTAAAATTATTTTACTCGCCAAAAGTGAACAGAGCGTTGAAGACTGCGTTTTTGGAAAACAAAATTTAAAAAAACTGGGCATTGGCGGCGTTTTAATCCATCCATTTTCCATCGACAAGCTTGATGGAGTGATAAGAGGGTTTTTTAAGCGCCAAAGCTGGAAAGAAATAGAGAAAAGCGGCCAGCATGAAGAAAAAGAGATCAAGGCTTTTGACGATCAATTCACCTCTATAAAAATAGAAGAATTTTTTTGCGGCAATGTGGCCATCTTTGATGTTTATATTCGCTTGGAAAAAAACAAGTACTTAAAAATACTTAACGTGGGCGAATCAATGGAGCAGGAGCGCTTGGACAACTATCGCCTAAATAAAGGTGTAACCAATCTTTATTTTAAAACCAGCGAGCGCAAGATTTATATTAATTTTTTAAACGACTTGGTCAAGCGGGTTAATGACAAGCCCAAGGTGTCGGCGCAAACAAAATTGAATTTTTCTGAAAACCTGACCGCTCTTATGGTTCAAGAGGTTTACACTAAGGGATTGAACAAAGACGCTTTGGAAGAGACGCTAAACGTGTGCGAGAGCGTGCATAAAACCCTTGAGGGCATACCCAGCATGCTTAAACTTTTTACGGAATTTATTGAGTACGAAGACACGGTGGAAGGGCATTTATACCTGACTATGATTTACGCCGACGCTGTTGCCCAGAATCTTGGTTGGGTCACAGACCACTCAAGGCCTAAAATACTTTTAGGAGCTTTCTTACACGATATCGGCAAACTCAAGCTGCCCAAAAATTTGCGGGGCAAGAAGCGGCATGAATTAAGCGGAACAAGCCTTGAAGAGTATGAAAAACATTGCCGATACGGGGTTGAGTTGCTTGATCAAATTCCTGAGGTGGGAGAGCAAATCAAACAGATTGTTTAT
>JBBDND010000191.1:0-3115 GCA_040877865.1 Bacteriovoracaceae bacterium
TGGAAAGCATAAACTCTAAGCTTCGATAAGTCACTGAAAAAACAGCTTAAAAGCTGGCATGGCCGTATTAACCTCCTAGAAACTCGTTTGTGTCATGCTAAAATAGAACAAGACTTACTGGAGCCAATATGAAGTTTATTTTAGCGTTTTTATTTCTACTTGCCCCCCTTGGTTTTTCATACGAAGGCGCTTTTGACCCCGGCAAAACCTTAACTGAAGAAGAAGAACATGAGGCGGACAATTATATTCACCAGGGATTGGCGGACACCGCCTATCACGAAATGTGCGAAGACAATGACGACTGCTTTACCGAGCAGGCTTGGACCAGCAAAACGGGAAAGACCTTGGAAACCATGATGCCCATGGTGTCTAAGATGTACGGCATGTTTGGCGGCCTGGCCGGCGCCAAATTAAACGCCAATGTCAGCAACGATCACGGCGAAATTTTAAAAGACGACAAAGGCGACCTGGTTCCCACCGAGGGAGGCAAATACGCCCGCCCGGACGGATCCGTAGTTGACGCGGACAGCGACGCGGTTAAAAACGCCGACAATAAAACACAAGAAAAACCGGATTATTGCTCTTATATACCAACCGCCACCGAAACAGTGGCGGCGACTTTTCAACAATCGCAAAACGAACAAACGCAGCAAAATTACAATAACGCCGCTCCAGAAGCTCAACAAAAAGCTTCCTTTGAGGCGCTGGCAAAAATGCACAAGGACCGGGCCGAAACGGCCAAGTATCAATACGCCGGCTGGGGATCCACCGCCGGCTGCTACGCCGCCATGGCCGCGTTTAGCGCGGTCGCCATGGACGTCAAAACGACAGCCAAAATGGTGGCGGCCGGAGTCATCGCCGGCTTTTACGTGGCCAAAGAAAAGGCCCACAATGAAAGAGCGGACATGCTTAAAGACATGGCCAAGCAACTTCCCGGCGCGGGGGATTGCAACCCCCACACCGAGACCACCTGCTTTTGCGCCGAAGAGACCTCTTACGGCAGCGATCCCACAAATTATATGAAATATTGCGTGGCCGAAGCTTTGCGCCGAGACGACAACAGGCCAGGATTCCCTTGCGCCACTAAAGACGGCAAACCGGATCCGGAATGCGGTTGCAAGAAAAGAAACAATTGTCTTAAAACCACGCTTGCCAAAGGAGCGTTGGAACTAGGCCTAAACGCCGCCCAAATGAAAGACCCTATGGCCGGCATTGAGCCCTTTTCTTCAGGATATGGCTCCGGAAAACTAGGCGACATCACCGCAAGAAATTTGGCGCGGGCCAAAAGAGAGCTGGGCAAAATTAAAACCAGAGAAAAAATTAATTTGGGCGGCAATAAAGAAGCGCAAAAGATCGCCAAGCAACTATTTGATCAAGGGGTTCCCAAGGCCTTGGCGGCAAGTGTCGCAAAGCAAGCGGCCGCCTCCAACTCTGTCACGCCCCCGGGAGCCTCTGGTTCCATGGCCGCGCTCAAGCCAAAAAGCCAAGATCTCAACCAGGCGTTTCCAAGCTCAAAAGGCAAAAAGCGCATGAAATCCGGCGGCTCAGTTAAAAGCAAATCCAAAAAATCTTCCTACGCAGCCAATCCTTACGGCCGCAAAAGGCGAGCTCGATCGGGAACCACCGGCGCTGAAATCATTGAATTTGCAGAGCGAGCGACAAGCCAGGCAGAGAAAGCCGCGATTTCCAAAGACAAGGGACGTCCCATTTTTGAGATCATCACCTATCGCTATAAAATGAGGGCGTGGAAAGAGTTTGAGGAAAGCATGAAAGAGGCGACCCAAGAAGATTCTAAATAATTAGAAGTATTCTTTTAGGTCTTCCACATATTTTGTGGACTTCATGCCAACCAAAACGATGTCTATTCCCGTTTCTTGATATTTTTCAATCGCTCTTTGAGACAGAGTTTTGGAGCTTGGTTCCAAAAGTCCCGACTCTTGGGCCTGAAGGATAAATTTTTCGGCCCGCTCGTTCATGTTCTTTTTTGCAAATTCAAGCGCCGTCTCGTAAAGCTCGTAAAAAGGGCCTGACTCTTCAGGGCTTAAGTCCTTGCCGTAAATTTGGGCCACCAAAGGAAAGAAGTGTCCCATAAATATTTGTTGAACGGCGTCTAACGAAGTTTGTTTGTTCCAAATCTCGGATATTTGTTTAATCAGCGGCAAATCAAAAAGCTCATCTTCCTGGTCTTCCAAGACCTCTTTCCACTTTTTATCCAGCGCCCCCAGTTTTTGGGCAAACAAAGCTTCCGGATCTTTTAGTTTTTGAGCGTCCACGGGATAAGTGGCGAGCCGCAAAAGTCCGGAAGAGCTAAAGGCGTTAAGCGGGCGATTGCCTATGGTGGTCAATCCAAGACCCTTTGCCTTTTCAATTAAATTCAGGCCGCCGTCTTCGCGCTTAAGAGCGTCCATTTCCAATAGGTTCATTGGGAATTGGATGTATTTAAAACCCTCTTGGGCGCCGGCCTTCTTGGCCGCTTCCCAAACTTTGTCCAAGGAAGTGGCCTCTTTAGAGTCTTGCGGCGAGGTAAAAGTGTTGGAGCTGATTCCAAAGCTTTTTATTCTTCCTTGGGAAACTTCTTGTTTGAGGTATTCAAAAGCTTTTTGAATTCGCCTGTAGTATTCGTCCTCATTGCCGGGATCTTTTTTTAAAAAGTACTCAGGGTTGTGCAATAAAAGGGCGTCGATTTGCTCCACGTCCAATCTTTGCAAACTGCGCTCTAGCTGGTCTCTGAGAAAAACGGGATCGATGGAGTGCTTGAGATCTTCCGAGAAGTCCGCAAATTCAATTTCTTCTATATCTTGCAGCTCTTGAAAATGCTTGAGGTTCTGTCCTTGGATGTAGCCGGCCTTGGTGATGACCAAAGGCTTTTTCTCTCTTGTCTTTAAAACCTGGCCGATTAATTCTTCCGACTCGCCGTCGGTGTAGTTGGAAGAGGTGTCGATGACGGAGCAGCCCAAATCCAGCGCCAGCTCCAAGGCCTCTTTATGCTCTTTTGAGCGGGAGCTGATCCTGTATCCGCCAAAACCAACTCTCACCTAAACCTCGTCCATCATGTCAACGCGGGTTTGATGTCTGCCGCCTTCAAAAGGGGTGTCCAGCCAGACTTTGACTATGG
>JBBDND010000192.1:0-3104 GCA_040877865.1 Bacteriovoracaceae bacterium
CCGCGCACTCTTTTTCGTTTCGTTTGATTTGATTTTTTAAATCGGGGTGATGGATGTCAATGCCGCTGTCTACAATGGCGACTTTTATTTTCTTTTCCGGGTTTTCTTTCAGGCCCTTAAGCCCCACGTCTTCCCCTGGAACGCCGGAGGTTGTGGTCACGTCAATGTCGCTGTCCCATTCTATGAGATCAGTCCCTAAATTATTCAGGCCCCATTGAAACTCCTTATAGGGGTCCGGCGTTTGGGAGTAGAGCGTCTGCGCGGGATTTGTCTGAAGCTTTGTCCCTGGACTTGCTTTGATTTTTAAACGAAGATTTTCGGTCTGTTCGGGATCAAGCTCCAGTTTTAAAAGATTTGTTTCGACGTCTTCACCTGCGAGAAATTCTTTCTCCTTGGGGGAGAAGACTTCCTTTGCTCCATGGTTTTTAATCATTTCCCGTTTAAGGTCTTGGGGGGCATTATAAAGCAAGTGGGAGTAAAGCGGGTTGGACTTCGACCAAGCCGGAGAAGAGAAAAATAAAATGGCGGATAGTATTAAAATCTTTTTCATCACATGCTCGGGGTATACATCATCGCCCGCAACTCAAAGGCGGAAATGCCCAATTGAGAGGCGATCATGTCAAAGGTTCCGGTTCCATATTGTGTATTGTAGGTTCCAACCGAGTTGGATATGTACTCTAAAAATCCTTCAGGGTGATATTCTCTAAAGCCCGTCACTCTGGTTGTGGCGAAGAAGTTTTCTTTTCCCACAAGCTCCAAGGCTCTGGCCGGACTCATGTCCACAAAAATCTTGCGAAAAATTCTGTTGAAAACTTTTGTCAGCTCGATTCTGTCCGAGGGCAAATCCCTTTTCCTAAGTCGCAGCAAATCGCTTGCGGCCGGAGGAACGCAGTCGTAGGTATGCTCTTCGCCGTAATAGTTATGCGGACCCCGGTCGCCAAAAAAATCAAAAGCGCGGCGGCAATATCGGTCCCATTCCTTTTCGGAGTACAAGTATCGAAGGTAGTTGACGGCCGTCAGCTCCTTGGAGCCAAAAAGCATTTTTCGAATCTGTTCCACGGCCTTCGGGTATAAAATTATGGAGGTTCTCACGTCATATGATTTTAAACGACTTGCTCCCCGGAGGATCGAGCGATCAATAAGTGGAAGCTCATTTTGTTTGGAAAAAATCCGCTCCACTTCGTCAAATATTTTGTACATTTTATTTGTTTTTTTGTTCCATCCGCTCCATACAAATTCAACTCTTGTTATGGGGTTTAAATCTCTGTTCTCTGTCAGCTCCGACTCGGTTACAATATTCACTTTTTTGGAGGAGCCTAAAAATGTTTTCCCGGGGTCGTTATGCCCGCCTCCCAGGCCGAAAAAACCGGTTATGGAAGAAAGAGTCCTGTCGATAAAGCTGTAAAAGTCGGCCCCTTTTCTTTTTAAGCTCATGACGGAGAAAAGCCTTCGGGTTCGCTCGCTCAGACTGTAATCTTCTCCTTCTTTATTGGGGACCACTATTTTCACTTCATGGTTCATTTTCAGTTTCTCAGACTTTAAAAAAAGAAGTCTGAATGTGTTGAGCCTGGCCTTGACATCGTGGTCGAGCTCAATGGGCACGTAGCTTTCTTCCATCGGCTCGCGGCTATTGTCCACAAACAAAGAGCGCAAAATTCTCAAAGACAGCGCGGTTTCTTTTTCATCCAGGCTCTCCAGGTTGATTTTGTACACTCTTGAATACAAGTCTCCATTGGTCCAAGCGGTCGAGTTCCTGAATATTTCAATAAAGTAGCTTAAACCTTCCGACAGGGATTTTGTTATGTCTCTTTGATTTTGAATCGTCACTTCCAAGCCTTCCCCCGTCTTTCTCACCATCACAGAGCGCAAAAGCGCGACTGCGGACTCCGCGGAAAGATTCACGTTGACGTTTGAAAGAGGAAGCCCGGTCAAGGGAATGGGGGCGTTGATGTTGGTGGCGAGTCTTACGCTGTCGTTTACGATAAACATCTCGTTTAAGGCGAATTGTTTGAGAAAGTTTTCGAGATGCTTGCGCCTTGTTTGCGCGATTTCTTTTTCGCACAATTCGTCTCTCTTAATCGTCAACAACAACACGGGAGCTTCCACTCCGGAGTCAATCAGCTCTTGTCTTTTAAGGAGCGCTTTTTCTTTTGCGTCTTCCCACGTTTGGTCGTATTTTATATAATAAATCTTTTCTCCGGAAAGTTTTCCCTCTTCGACAAACGGCTCTTGGGGAATGCCGCACTCGTACTCGTCTTTAATAACTCTTCCCAATTTTTTAAAGTGCGCGGGGACAAATATTTTTTTTACTTCTTGAGAAGTGGCGCTGGTCAGATCCGGCATTGCCCGAACATGGGTGTAAGTCCTGCTGTAAGACGCGGTGGCTCCCGCCGAAGGGACAAAGCTTTGCGAAAAACCGCTAATGTTTGCAAAAGCTCCCAAACTCGTTTCCACGCCTACCGTGTCAACCAATTGTATTGGAGCCGTTGAGCCCAGATATTGCCCAAATACGACGTTTCTGTTGGCAAAGGCTCTGCCTGAAGCCAACGGTTCCACAAAGGCTTTAAGCGGCATGACTCCTTGGTTGCCGGGATTGCTTTGGCGATAATCCGCCATTTGGCTTTGGACGCCCTCAATAGCGTCGTCCATGCGCAGGCCGGGAGTGAATTTTTTCATCGCCTTGTCCAAGAGCGAACTCAAAGTGGAGTAGGTGGCCTGAGTCTTGAAAAGGCGAAACATTTCAGAAAAACGGTAGGGAGACTCTTCGTCTTCCTTATAAAACTCCACCACATAATCTTCTTGGCAGCAATTTTTAACCAGCTTTCCCCGAACCACGTTGCCTAAACTAAGTTCGGGGCGAACCTCTAATCGATCTGTTTCGGGCAATCCCAGCAGCTTGGAAAGATGATTGATTCTCGAAATGGTTTTTTCGACCATCAGCTTTTCCAAATCATAAGGCAGCCCCGCGGCCGACATGGACGTTTCAATGTCCTCTCTAGAAAGTCGACTAAGCCTTTTTTGCGCCCATCTCATGTCTTCCACTGTTACAGAACTGAAGTCCGAGGCGTAAGGATTGTTGAAAATGAGGCTGTCGTAAAACACTC
>JBBDND010000193.1:0-3084 GCA_040877865.1 Bacteriovoracaceae bacterium
AATACCCGTCGGCCAGGCCTTGCATCAAAGCCGAGGCTCCCAAGCGGTTGGCCCCGTGATCGGAGAAGTTGGCCTCGCCCAAGACATGCAGGCCGGGAATGGTGGACATTAAATTATAATCCACCCAAAGGCCGCCCATGGTGTAGTGAACCGCCGGATAAATTCTCATGGGTTGTTTATAAGGGCTTTGCGCGGTGATCCTCTCATACATTTCAAAGAGGTTTCCGTATTTTGCCTCGATGGCGTCTTTCCCGTCGCGTTCGATCGCCTGGGCGAAGTCCAAATAAACCGCCAGGCCGGTTTTGCCAACGCCGCGCTCTTCATCGGATCTAAACTTTGCCTGTCTGGAGGCGACGTCTCTAGGCACCAGGTTTCCAAAAGATGGATAAATTCTTTCCAAGTAATAATCTCTTTCCTCTTCTGGAATGTCGTTGGGATGTCTTTTGTCTTCTTTGTCTTTTGGCACCCACACCCGGCCGTCGTTTCTTAGCGACTCGGACATCAAGGTCAACTTTGATTGATGTTCGCCGTGGACAGGGATGCATGTGGGGTGAATTTGAGTAAAACAAGGATAGGCGAAGCCGGCCCCTTTTTTATAGGCCTTCCACGCCGCGCTGGCGTTGGAGAGCATGGCGTTGGTGGACAGATAGTAGACGTTGCCGTAGCCTCCGGTTGCCAAAATAACAGCGTCCGCCTCGTGTCTTTCAATGTCGCCGGTAACGACATCCCGAGTGATGATTCCCCGAGCCTTGCCGTTGATTAAAACCAGCTCGAGCATTTCTCTTCTGGTGTAAAGCTGAATGTTTCCCTTGTTAACCATTCTCATCATAGAGGAGTAGGCGCCGAGCAGAAGTTGCTGGCCGGTTTGTCCTTTGGCGTAAAAGGTTCTGGAAACTTGAGCGCCGCCAAAAGAGCGGTTTGCCAAATATCCGCCGTAATCTCTGGCGAAGGGAACTCCCTGGGCCACACACTGATCGATGATATTGTTGGACACTTGCGCCAATCTATAAACGTTCGCCTCTCTGGCGCGATAGTCGCCGCCTTTTACCGTGTCGTAAAAAAGTCTCCAAATAGAGTCGCCGTCGTTGGGGTAGTTCTTGGCGGCGTTGATCCCGCCTTGAGCCGCGATGGAGTGCGCTCTTCGGGGAGAGTCGTGCATGCAAAAAGATTTTACGTTGTAGCCGAGCTCTGCCAGCGAAGCCGCCGCGGAACCGCCGGCAAGACCGGTCCCCACCACGATAACGTTAAACTTTCTCTTGTTGGCCGGGTTGACCAGCTTGCACTTGAATTTATGTTTTTCCCACTTCTCTTGAACGGGACCTTCTGGAATTTTTGAATCTAATTTGAAAGCCATCTGGCGACTCCTTATTTAATTTAAAAAATGGCAATAAATGGATATTGCCGAAAAACCAACCGCGACAGTGGCGCCATAGGCGACACTGGCAAACTTGATAACGGGCGTGTATTTAGGGTGATTGAGCCCCCAAGTCTGGGCGCTTGATTGCAGGCCGTGTCCGGTGTGCAGCCCCAGGGCCAGCATGGCAAAAACGTACCAGGCCACATAGAAAGGATTGGCAAAGTACTCCACCACCGTGCGGAAAATGTCCCGCATGACGACGCCGTCAACAGTGGTTTGATACTCGGTTCCAAACTTAAAATTTAATAAATGCAATATGATAAACACCAATAAAATAACCCCCGTGATGGGCATGGTCATGGAAGCGATGGTTTCTCCCCGGCCGGAGCGGGTTTTAATGTAGTACCTTTTGCTTCTGGCCTGCGCGTTTTGAACGGTGACAAAAATGGCGGTAAAGATGTGAGCCAGAAACAACGCCGCGAGTCCCACTTGAGCGAAAAGAATGAGCGGATGACTGACCAATTCGTGAGAGTAGGCGTTAAAAGTGTCGGCTCCAAGCAACACCAAAAGATTTCCCGCCAAGTGTGCCGCGGTAAAACCGAGGAGTCCAAGGCCGGTCAAGGCGGTGATCTGCTTTTTACCAATGGAGGAGGTAAAATAATTGTGGGACGGCATAGGTAATCTCTCCCTTTACAGAAATAGCAAACAATATAATATACGTGAAATAACTTATGATAATAGTAGCAGATATGAGCTATTTGTCATGGGGAAAGACAAAAGGCTCTGGCCATTTTTGATTGGAGTCAATAAAGTTTTTATTGGCGCGCCATACTATACGAGAAACTTATGACCCAGATCACAAAGATAAAGAAAGAGTACCCTAAGGATGAATATGTTGAGCTGCGAGGACTTTCGCCTCAACTGGTTGGAAGAATTTCCATTAACCAAAATCAAAAACTTTTTGACGCGGAAATTGACATCGTTCTTTCCGAGTCCGGCAAGATCTATAAACATATCGGCATTATTTATAAAGTTGAAGACGAGCGCGAGGCCCTAAATCTGGGGGTTCACCGCTTAAAAAAGTATCTGAGCGCCATGGCTAAGTAAGTGGCAAAGCAATAGCGGCAAGGTAAAGAATTCCTCCTAATTTTCCTGTCATGGGGCGATTTTCTTATGTTATACTTAAGAGAATTTTAGGAGATCAGTCAGTCCATGAGCCACGCCATATTGATATCAAACAACGAAGTTACCAATAACTTGTATGAAGTTAATTTGCGCGCTTATGTCGGGGTCAGCGTCACCATTAAAAAGAATCTAAGCGGCGCCATCGCCTTAATGGAACAGGTCCCTCGCGTGGACGCCATTATCTGTTTTAGAGAGCTGAACGAAAAAGAAAACGCCATCTATAAGCTGCTGGACTTTTTAAAAGAAAAAAAACTGGAAGTTCCCGTTATTGTTTTGGGAGAACCAACCGAAAAAATAAAAAATTGCATAGTGTTAAAAAACCGCTATGACATCAAAGGTCTTTTGCAGTCAATGGCCAAAATTTTGGAGATCAGCGCCAAGGACATGGCGTCCAGGGAAGTGCCGAAGTTTTATCCCATCCCCATTAAACTGTTTGCTTCCTTGGAGCAAAGCGCTTGCGATATTTACTATCGCACCAAAACCGCCGATTTTGAGTATGATTATTTTAAAATTATCGAAAAGGGAGCTTCCATTGGCAAGTC
>JBBDND010000194.1:0-17052 GCA_040877865.1 Bacteriovoracaceae bacterium
CTATTAATGGTCTTGGAGCTTTCCAGCCAATAATGGCCACAACCACGGAAAGCATGGCCCCTGTCGTGAATTTTCCCATCAGAGAAAAAACTCCCAATGTTATCACCCCCAATCCAAAGGATAGAAAGAGCAAAAGGTAAGTGACATTGCGGGAATCTATTTCAATGTGCAACAACTCGCATTTTTGAAGGATGTAATCTCTTGTTCCATAAGTTTGATCCTCAATCCAATCAAAAAGCTTGATTGAGTTTTTATAAGAATACACAAAGAACAACACTCCGATGGCCGCCAACAATCCTTTTCGTCCCAAGATGTCCGAAAAGAAGTTAATCTCGCCTTCGGCTTCTTGGGCAAAAACGGAAAAAGAAGAAAGCGCGATAAAAAGCGCGAATTTATAATTAGTCATTTTTAAACAATCCCCTGGGAACCTTGTACCCTTTCTTTTCTAAAGTCTCTATAAACTTTGGAATAAAGCCGGTCGCCATAAATTTTCCGGTGATTTTGCCTTGCTTCGACATTCCTTCTTGCTTGAAAACAAATATGTCCTGCAAGGTGATTATCTCGCCTTGCAGGCCCCCGATTTCGGTGATGTTCATAATTTTTCTCGATCCGTCGTCAAGTTTCGATTGCTGAACCACCATGTGCACCGCAGAGGCGATCATTTCTTTTATCGCTTTTGGCGAGATTCCCGCTCCGGCGTATTGAACCAACGTCTCAAGTCTGGACATGCAGTCTCTGGGCGTGTTTGAGTGCACAGTGGTCAGAGATCCGTCGTGGCCGGTGTTCATCGCCTGAAGCATGTCCAACGTCTCGCCGCCTCGGCACTCGCCCACGACAATTCGGTCCGGCTTCATTCGCAGCGTCTGCTTTACCAGGCATCGTATATCAACGGCGCCTTCGCCTTCCAGCGAAGGAGGCTTCGTTTCCAAACGAACCACGTGATCTTGAGGAAAATCCAACTCGGCCGAATCTTCGCAAGTAATAATGCGTTCGTTGGCGGGAATAAATCCGCCCAACATGTTAATCAAAGTCGTTTTACCTGAACCGGTGCCGCCGGACACAACCATATTCTTGTGAGCTTCCACTGAGATTCTTAGAAAATCGGCCATATTTTGGGTTAATGACCCAAAGGAAATTAAATCCTTGTAAGTGAGAGCGTTTTCGGGAAACTTCCTTATAGTGATCGTTCCGCCGTCCAACGCGCATGGGGGGATAATGGCATGAACCCTGGACCCGTCTGCCAAACGGGCGTCTACATAAGGCGTTTTTTCGTCAATTCGTCTGCCCAGCGGCGCGACGATTCTTTCAATAACATTTATAACTTGGCGGTCGTTTGTAAAAGTGACTTCGGACTTTTTATTTTTTCCGTCTTGCTCATAATAGATTTTACTCGGGCCAATCACCATAATTTCAGAAATGGTCTTGTCAGAGAGCATGTCTTCCAGAGGACCAAGACCCAGGGCCTCGTCTAAAATTTCTTTTACGATGCGGTTCATGTCGTCGCGGCTGTTCAGCACTCCTTTGGCGTCTTCTTTGCCAAGCAGCTCGACCACCAGTTTTTTTGTTTTTTCCCTTAAAATAATCTGGGCTTTAGGATCGCTGTCATCCTGTTTTTTCATGTCCATTTCTTCCACAAGAGCTTTGTGAATTCGCAGTTTAAGTTCTGTCCATGGATCTTTTGCGGTTCGAGACCCCGAGCTTCCGGAGCTTTCTTTTTTGGTTTTGGCGGCGGAGGTTCCTTCCGGTTTCTTCAACTTTTCAAGCGACGCCAAGACGTTTTTTTGTTTTAGTTTCCGAACGATGTCAACAACCCCTTGAGCAAAAGGGGAGTTTTTTGCAATGACAAACAAAGGAGTTGACGAGCTTAAAGCCCGGGCGCAAGTTTGGTCGTCCCTTGGAACCACGCCAAACACCGGTTTGCCTATTTGTCTGCCCACCACATCAGGGCCAACCGGGTGGCCTTTTTGATATTGATTCATAACAATCTGAATCATTTCCTTGGGAAACAATAAAGTCACCAATTCCGTGTAGAGCCTTTTTGATTGGTTGGCCGCCAACAAGTCGGGAGTCACGACAATTTTAATTAAAGTTGAGTACTCCAAGGCTTTCAAGGCCAGGCCGTTCAATTCGGAGCCGGCGTCGATAATAATAATTGGATACAAGCTGGTGATCGCTTTTAAAAACTTGCCCAAACCTTCGGCGTCGATTTGATCAGCGGTCGCGGGGTCATTGGGCATGCCGATATAGTGAACGCCCGCTTTGTGCATCCCCACAAACAGGTTAATTGATTTGGGATCGATGGCTCCGGTGAATTCCGCAAGCTCCTTAACGGATTTTTTTGATTTAATCCCGGTTATAAGATTCTGGTCCCCGCTGGCCCTTTGGTCAAAGTCAAGCAACAGAGTTTTCTGTCTGTTTTCAGCGGCAAACGCGAAGGCGAGATTGGCGGCCACCTGGGATTTTCCCACGCCGCCTTTTCCGCCAATAACGCTGATAATATGTCCGGCCATTATCTTTGCCTCTTTCTAAACTTTTTTCTAATTTCTTCAGTGCCGGTGGAGGCGGATTGAATGAGTTCGGGGGTGACAAAAACCACAAATTGGGATTTGGAAGTGGTGTACCCCTTGCTTCTCAGCAAATTAAACAATACCGAAGCGTCTTCCCCGTCCTGCACTCCCGAAGTCCCTCCGCTTGGGAGATTTTTGTCATAGCTGGTGTTGGAAGTGTTTTGAACAATGCCCCCTATAACGGCGGACTCCTTGGATTTCACCACTAAGTTGGTGTCAATGGAGTTGTTAATGGATGTCTGCTGGCCGCCGGAAGCCTCGCCGCCGGGCAAAGCCACTGTGACGTTAAGCCCTCTTAAAAAAACATTTTCATTTTCTCCCACCGACGGGGTCACTCGCATGGTAAAAGTAAGCGTTGTTGTCGCGGCTTGGGCGAATTCGCCCGACCCCACTTGAATGGGAATTTCGCGAGTCTTGTTGATGGTTGCCTGTTGATCTTCCTGAGTGATAATCATTCCGGATTGGATGACTCTGGCGTAGCCCGCGGATTTGGCGCTGCTAAGCTTTGGAAACAGGTTGGAAATGGTTCCGGCCAAGGTTCCTGATTCCTCGGTGGTGATTCCGCCTTCCGAGCTTTGGTTAAAAGAGATCTGGCCGGCGTTGCTCATCAAAGGACTCCACTGAAAGGCGAAAACCTTTTGATAATCTTTTGTCAGCTCGACAAATTGAGAAGTGACTTTGACCATCTTCGGGGGAGGTTCGGGATCTTTTTTTTCGTTTACTGAAATAAAGTTAATAAATTCTCCGCGTTCTGTTTCTCGAAAACGCTCCCCGCCCTGGGCCCTTGCCAGGCTTTGAACGGTTCCCGGCACGTAGTTTGTGGCGATCTCGAACGCCAAATCCTTTTTTGCCGCGCTGTTAACCACGCCTTCGAGCCAGTAGTCTCCGTTGACAACTCTTACTGTCACGTCTTTCATGTTGTTGCGATTAATTTCCTCTTGCATTTTTCGCGCGATAATTCTTTGAGTTTGAGCGGACATTTCAATAAGCGGCATGACGTCGGGGTAGGCGGCCAGCACGGTGGCAATGCGTCCGATGTCGCTCGGAACGACAATTTCGCCCTCAATGACGACTTTGCCGCCTTTTATGCCAACTTCAATCCCTTCAACATTGCCAAGCAATTCTCGCATTTCTCTTACAATATTTGACTTGCCGTCCGAGGTAACGGTGACAATAAACTTGTCCCGAATGTCCCCGGCGGCGTCCCTGATTGTCACGGATGTCTTGCCTGGCTTCACTCCTCGAAATGTGATTTCTCTTTTGGCGGGAGAAAGAATGAGCTTAAGCTTGCTCTCGTCTCCGATAAGAACTTTAGTGTTAAATTTATAATCAAGCTTTACCAATTCGTCGATTCCAATTGCGACTTCCAGGTCCGTTTCCTTGGTTTCCTCTTGAGAGAAAGCTAAAATTGAAATAAGAAAAAGTGGCAAAAGAAGGAATTTCATATTTTTCCTTGTTATTTTCCTTGGGCGGCTTGCTCGGCAAAGTAAGCTTTTGCCTCGGCGGCGTCCTCGCCCAACACGTCAAACAGTCTGGTGCCGGAGATCCTTTCGATTGTTTTATCGTCATTGTTTCTTAAGGAGAGATAAACTCCGTTGCCGCCGCCACTCACAAGAAAGATCAGTTTTTGAACCTCGTATGGGCTCAATTCCAAAGTGACCGTGTTAAAGTTGGTATAGGTGTTTAAATTCATGGTTTTGATTTCTTTATCGACCTTATAGCCAACCATGGGGATTTCTTTGGTCACATACTTCCCGGTGGCTAACACATACACGTCTTGCAACACGGTTTTAACCTTAAGCATTTCCTTTCTTCCGCCGGCATAGTCAACCAAAGTCAAAACATCAACCCTGTCTCCCGGTTTAATTAAACGGCTGACAGCTTGTTCCTCGCTTACCTGGATGCTGAAGCCTCTTTTCCCGACACTTATTTGCCTTGAAAGCCCGGTTCGGTCCCCAGGCCAAGTCACTCTTGGCTTGGTAATCTGCTCGCCCTCTTTAATGGGAACAGCGGCGATGGTGTTATAAACTTCCTCTGGACTTTTAAAAGCGCCCGGCATTTTAAATTTTTGAGGAACGTTTATAAGAGTGACTTTTCTGTCGTCAATAAGCTCTAGCTCTTTGATATCGGTCTTTGCCACCAACACGGGAACTTCGCTGCCATATTGCTGCTTAAATCCAGATTCAACATCCGCAATATAGGAATAAACCATCAACATGGCGATGCCAGCGATCAAAATGCTCATCGTGAAAGCTCTGCTGTTCATAAACACTTCCTTTATAGAGAGAACATAAATATTTTATAATTTTCAAAGGCTTAACGATATGGAGGAAGAAATGTCCCCCCTCACTCTATATGGCAATTATTTGCAGCGACCACCTGGCCGGGAGCAACTCCATTAAAGAAATTAGGCAACCGAACCACTTCCGTTTGAGTTTTGACGTAGGTTGCTCCGCAAACGCCATAAACCGTGCCCACTCGAATGTATTGGGTGGTTCTATTACTATAGCTGTTTTCACAAGTATCATCTTGAGCTTCCCCTAAAGGCACGTTGAACTTAAAACAGGCCGCCAATGGCTTGTCATCCAGCAATTTTTCCCCCCAAAGGTTTATTTGGTGGCCAAACCTGGTCCAGTTGTTGGGCGGCTCGCCTCTAAAGGGTGTTGGAAGTGTGGAGTTGTTTTGCAAACGAAAATAAAAATATCCCCTCGTAACTTTTTGCTGATTGATAGAGGCGTTAATGGAATTGGCTATGGAAAGACTCACCGAATACATCATTAACAGAAAAGGAAAAAAAAGTATGAACTCAATAAGGGCCTGTCCTTTTTGAGTTTTTAAAATCTTGCGGCTCAGAACTTTCTTTTTGGGACGTTTTTTTAAATTTGTCATGTTAGCAACCATTGTCGAACACCGTTACATCTATCACGCTATTGCATTCGCTGGGTCCGGCCATCCCCATGGCGGCGCAAACGCTCAATAAGCACTGCAATCTAATAGGCTCTTTGCCAAGAAAAGATTCCGACAAGAAAGTCGCCTCGTTAGTGCCTCCCACCAGGCTAAACGGAGTCATTCTCTCTTTAAACATGGCGGTGGTTCCCGCCAATAACGAGCTTTCCAAGTTTTCCAGCGGTTTGTTAACGTTAAAATCCGCCTGGATGTCAAACGAGCCCAGGGGATATCTCTGGAAAGCTTCCGAAGCCTTCAGTCCGGCCTCGGTCAAAGTTGATTGAAAATTGTTTCTGGCCCCAATATCGTGGGAAAGAAAAACCCTGGACGCCATAAAGTTGGCGTAATGGACTAGGTAGCCGCGA
This sequence comes from Bacteriovoracaceae bacterium, assembly GCA_040877865.1. Taxonomy (GTDB): domain Bacteria; phylum Bdellovibrionota; class Bacteriovoracia; order Bacteriovoracales; family Bacteriovoracaceae; genus UBA845. Next base: position 5,879 of record JBBDND010000194.1, read on the forward strand.
GTCATATTTATTGCCAAGCTTACAAACAACAGCGTCATGCCAATGCCAAAAGCAAAGGTTAACAGGAACTCAATGGAAGCTTGTCCCCTCTGATTAATCGATTGATTAATTCTGAGGATAGGCTTCCTTGGATCTAAAGAATCTGGTCGAGCCGTTTTTGTAATACGAGTCATGGTTTCTGCTTTCATAATCCGGAGTCGCGTAAAACTCATTTCCTTCCAAAGTGTGTCGATAAGAGTATTCTATTCTTGCTCTAAAAACTTCATCAAATTTTCCATTTTCTCCAAAATAGGATTGCCAAAAATCGCTTTTAAAAACAACGCTGACTAAAGAGATAACCACGGCCAACAGCAAAACGTACTCGACAGTTGACTGACCTTTTTGGTTTTTTGCGTCCATTAGAACTTGTCCCTTAGCGTCCACCCCATCAATAACCATGCTACCAGTATAACAGGAGCGTAAGAAAATTTCGTGCCGAAGCAACTTTTTACCGTTTTCAAATCCTGGGACATAAAAGCCTTGAAGAGGGTTTTTAAGTTTTTTAAGACATTATGCAAAAAGAAAGCGCCGCCTATCAAAATGGTTGAAAGCAGCAGATTGTGGAAAGTCGCCCGGTGCAGAGAAACCGGCAATAACAAAAAAAAAGTGAAAAGAAATTTTGAGTCCCCTCCTCCCATAATGTTCAAAAGAAACAAAACGAATCCCACCACTAAAAAGACTGTCGAATAAAAGAATGTTTGAAATCCAAAGTGATAATACTGTGGGGCCACCCATAACAACACAAAGAAAGCCACTAGATTTAACAAGGACCAAAAATTGGGAATTTTATTGGTTTTAATATCGCCGTAAGAAACGGCAATTAATTCAATGAGGACAAACAAATAAACCGGAAAAGGGATCACTCTTCATACCCATTTTTATATCCAGAAAAAAAACATTGATTTTTGCAGGTCCCTGTCATCAGATTTGTTGTCAGCACGTGGGCAAAGTTGCCAAAAGAATCTCGCATAAAATCGGTAAAGGAGCCCACTAACTTGGTGGAGATAACAACAAGAAACATTAACACGAAAAGATACTCAACCAGAGCTTGACCGCTCCGGTTGAGGCAATATAGCTTTTTCATGTTTTTATTATAATTGAGATTGAGTCCGCAAGACCAACAGAGAAATTATTGCCCGAAAACCCAGATTATGCCGGGTGAGACTTACAAATCTTGCAGGAGTTCGTCGCTTTTGCCAAAAACACTTTCGATCAAGCCGGTCAGTTTTGTTTCCAAAACACCTTTAAACTTGAAAATAATAACAGCAACGACGGCAACCAGCAGAATGTACTCTGTGGATGTTTGTCCGTTCTCGTCTTTTAAAAAATCAATAAGTTTATTTTTCATAATCAGCTCCCTCTCTATTGGACTCATATTCTTTTCGGGCGGAGCCCTAGAAAACTTAATCTTTTTTTTCCTCTCCAATTATTATACCACCTTAGTCCACCGTTCTCAACGCTTTGCAAAAAGAAACCACTTAACCCTTTGAATTTACTTTAAAAACATGCTGCGCAAGAATATTTAGCGGTAACGAATGCCAGAAATATCTGTTATAATGACTATGGGCTTGAGCGAATAGCAAAATTACGAGTTTCGCCCTACAAAAATTTTTCCGGGAGCTGTCCCTGATCACGGTGAGCACGCCCAACAATCGTGGAATTGCGATTGATAAATGGGAAGCCTAAAGTGATTACTAATTGCGCCCACCTTCTTTGAAGGGGCGCGAAACCGAAAGTCTCTTCGCTCAAGTCCTCTATTCTTTCAAACTCATCCTTTTAAATTCCCAATCCTTCTAAATTCAAAGACTTGACATGTGACGCGATTACCTTGATCATTTTAATATGGATGTATCTTCTTCAAAAAATATTTCGACAACTTGGATTGAGAATTTGGCTCTTGACGAGATAAACATGGAAGAGTCCGGCGTCATTAATTTCAACGAACACCTCAATCCTTTGCGCTTGCTTGAAGAGTCCTCCATTGATTTCATGGAAAATCTCAAAGAGATGTTTGAAATTTACACCACCAAATTCAATGAATGCCGCGGCGACAGGGACAACACCCGCGCCATAAAAATGTTTAAAATCTCCAACACCATTAATGACTTCATGCTCTATAGAAGCTCGTTAAAACTGGTGGTGGCCAGGAGAAGCGAAGACGTTATCACTATCGGCTTTCTATCCAACTCCGGCGGAGCTTTTGCCGCAAGAGTCAAGTATGAGGAAAGCTCCGCCAGATCAATTCATGAAATCAAAGCCCATGTCGGCCCTTTCAACAATATTATTTGGAAATTTCAAGGCGAGAATGTGGATATGGAAGCTTTGGTTAAACATTATCTCACAGAGTTCATCAAACATTCAGCTAGATAAAAGCCACCCCCGATCCCTTTTTTGCTTTTTTTGAAGAGACCTTGCCGCTAAACTTTTGATGGATTTTTTCTATGACTTCTTCCACTCGCGGCATTGTCGTCTGAAAGGCGCTCTCCACATTTTCTATATCCATATTGAATCGCAACTCTTCTCCAAGATTTTGCAACGCGATCCTGTTTTCGGTGCGGGGAAATTGCCAGTCGCCTTTTAACAAAAGGGAAGTGTTGCCTCCAAAGCGCTCGAGATATTTGCGGGTAAAATCATATCGGTTAACCACGTCTTGAGAGCCTAATTGAAACAGGCGATTTGTCACATTTTCGTCAATGGCCTTTTTAAAAATTTCAGCCACGGTCCAAACATCAATATAGCCATGAAAAATTTTTGTGTCGCAAACAATTTTCTCGCCTAAATACTCAAGCCTTTCAATAGTCTCCAGCCAAGTGAGATCGTAAGGGTTGTAGGAGCGGCCCATAATGGGCGAGCATCGGAAAATAAGGTAATTCAAGCAAGACTTTTGAATAAAAAACTCGGAAGAAGCGACAGTGTTGCCGTAGACGCTGGAAGGCATGGGCGTGTCGTTTTCTTTAAACAAGGCGTCTTCCCCTGAAAAAATGAAAGAAGTGGAAAAATAAACAAATTTGGATTTATATCTTTCCGAAGCGGAAGAAACATTAAAGACCCCGGCCGTGTTTAAGGCGTCGGCCACTTTGGGAAATTTTTGACAAGCGCTCAGATCGCTTAGCCCCACGGCGTAGATAGTCACATCGGGTTTAAACAAATACACCACTTTCTGCACCACATCTTTGTCATGAACATCGCATTTGATAGCGAGAACCTCTGGAATATCCACCGGAGTGGAATAGTAAGTGCCCACCACGCGGTAGTCCTTCTTTAAAAGCTCGGCTAAATTCGATCCTAAAAAAGAAGAGATTCCAAAAATAAGAGCGGTTTTCTTTGTGGCCATAAGAAGATTTTAACAGCTAACCGCCAATCAATGTATAAGGAAAAAAGAGTTTGCAAGTTTTAGAAAGCCGACAGAAGTTCTCTGTCATAGAAATAATAAGACCTTGCCGCATTCGCGGCAAGGCCTCGTGATTTTGTGTGTGACTAGCTAAGCAGTTTTAGAGCGAAGTTGGGCGATTGATTCGCCTGGGCCAGCACTGAAACTCCCGCTTGATTAAGAATTTGATTCTTCGCCAAGGAGGCCGTTTCGGAGGCCATGTCAACGTCTCTAATTCTTGAGTTTGCTTGAGAAAGGTTTTCTTCAGAGATTCCCAAATTGTTAACCACTGAAGTAAGCCTGTTCTGAAGCGCTCCCAGTTCCGCTCGAAATCCATTGACTTGCACCAAGGCGTCGTCAAGTCTTTCCAGCGACATTTGCGCGGACTCCTTGCCCGAGACTGTTTCATTTGCAATCCCCAACGATTCAAGCGTTGAGTTAATGATCGAGCCGTCGTATTTGAGCCGGTCATTAAAGGGGTTGTTTTTTGTCCCAATCTGAATTTCGAGCAATCCGCCTTGTGCGTTAAGCAAAGGAGTGCCGTTGAATTCTGAAGATTTGGAAATTCTGTCAATTTCTTCTTTAAGCTGTTCAAACTCGATGTTTGAAAAACTTCTCTCCGTGTCTCCAACAGTGTCGGATGAAGCTTGCACCGCGAGTTCGCGAAGTCGGATAATAATATTGGATATTTCCGATAATCCGCCTTCCGCTGTTTGTACAAGTGATATGCCGTCATCCGCGTTCCTCTTTGCTTGTCTGGTTCCCCGGATCTCGGCTTTTAGTTTTTCGCTAATTGCCAATCCGGCGGCGTCGTCAGCGGCTCGAGTAATTCTCTCGCCTGAAGACATTTTTCTAAGGTTGCTATTCAAGTCTCTTGTCGTTTTGCCAAGCGCTCTTTGAGCGGCAAGACTTGATATATTTGTATTTATTCTTAATCCCATGTTTAATCTCCGTCGTTATACATAAAACCTCCTGTTTTTAAACTTCGAGCATCATGCTCTTTGGTTAATATTGGTTGTTGACACTTTTCTTTCCGGCCAACACTTTAAAACCACTTACGACGTCACACACAATTCCACGTAAGTCGTTAATACACGTTCATTAACGGTTGCAGGGTTTTTTGAAGTCTTGCGACTTCACATTTTCAACTTCAGGCTTTCAACTTCGGGGCTTAGCCTGACGCCGATTGTATTAGTTGCAAGGCGCTGGTTGTCGACTGGTTCGCTTGAGCCAAGACGGAAGTGCCCGCTTGCATCAAGATATTGTTCTTAGTCAACTCAGCGGTCGCGCTTGCCACATCAGTGTCTCTGACACGGGAGTTGGCGGCGCTTAAGTTCTCAACGCTAATTTGGATATTGTTTACAGTTGATTGCAATCTGTTCTGCAAAGCGCCGAAGTCGGCCCTGATGCCGGAAACAGAAATAATCGCCTGGTCAATCGCGGACAAAGAGTTCTGGGCCGAGATTTTATCCGACACTGAAGCCAAGTTCAGGCCTAGGGCGGCCACATTGGCGTCGGCGCTGGAAGCGTCAAAGGTAAGTCTGTCGCTTAAAGGGTCGTTTCTGGTGCCGATTTGAATGTCAAACACGGCTCCTGTCCCGTTTAGTAGCGGCACACGGTTAAATTCGGTGGAGTTGGCAATACGGTCCATTTCAGCCGTCAATTGCTCAAATTCAACGTTAAGAAACTTTCTCTCTGTCGAACCGATAGTGTCGGAAGCGGCTTGCACGGCCAGCTCTCTCAATCGAATCAAAATATTCGAAGTTTCAGAAAGCCCGCCCTCGGCGATTTGAACCAAAGAAATGCCGTCGGCGGCGTTTCTTTCGGCTTGGCCGAGACCTCTAATTTGAGCTTTTAAGTTTTCAGAGATTGCCAGACCTGCGGCGTCGTCGCCAGCCCGGTTAATCCTGTTACCAGAAGACAATTGTTCCAATGTCTTCTGCATGCCGTTTCTCGTCTTGTTCAAATTTCTTTGAGCATTTAGAGAGGAAACATTTGTGTTGATACGTAAACCCATATTAATCCTCCTTGATACGGGTTCCATTGCCTTCCTTGGCGATGGAGACAGTTCTTTCAACTTGAAATAACCGTCACAAAGCTTTTCGACCAAAACCCGGATCGCTTTAGAAAAAGCGCGCAATATTTAAACATTTCCAAAACGGGCTCAAAAACGACAAAAAAGTCTTTATTTTCAAGAACTTAGACGCAGGAAATATTTGCCGCGGCGGAAGATTTCGCGTAAAGTAATTAAACACTTTAAAGGAATCGGCCATGAAACTGTCTAATTTAAAGGCGCGTCCCGACAAATATAAAGACACTCTCGCTTTAATAGAGAGAAATTTTGAATACCAAAGCCCTAATCGCTTTGACATCGATTTTTTTCCCTTAATGAAAGAGGAGAATAGGGAAAATTGTTGGATTTTCTTAAAAAACGACCAAGTTGTGGCGCATACAGGAGTTCTCGAAAAAAAATTTAAAATAAACAATCAGCTTTTCCCGGTGGCTTTCATCGGAGGAGTCGCGGTGGAAGAGAATAGCAGAGGCAATGGCCTGTCCGCTCGACTGCTTGAAAATATTTTTAGCGCTTATCGACGTGTATCTTTTTTCGCCTTGTGGAGCGACAAAGTGGAAATGTATAAAAAGAGCGGCTTTTATCCTTGCATAGAGCTTTTTGAGCTGGCCGCAAAAGAAAACGCGGCCTCCAGCTTTCAAAAAACAAAACTAAGCGAACTCTCCCCTGAAAACATAGAATCCCTAAAGAAGCTTTATGACAGCGAAAGCGAGATTAGAGTTTTCAGGACTCAGAAAGACTGGAAAGTTTTGAAAAACGTTTCAAGCTGCGATTTGTATGTAAAAAGAAACGGAGAAATCCTATCCAATTATATTTTTGTAAACAAGGGACAAGACTTAAAAGGCGTTATCCACGAGTATGGCCATTTAAAAGACAAAAGCGAAGCGCTTGCCCATGGCAAACTGTGGACCTCTCAATTTCAAAAAGAGGCGACAGCTCTATTTGGAGCTCTTGTAAAACCTGGAGTCGCCGAGAATTTCAAAAATTTCATTCAAGCTTTCACTCATAACCGGATTAGGATTCACTCCATAAAAGGAAAAATAGAAGAAAAGATCTTCTTTGCCTTTGAGGGAAAGGACTTCGCGCTGGATACAGAGACTTTCTTGCAAGGAGTTTTCGGTCCTGGAAGATTTGAAGAGCTAAGCGATCTTCCCAACTTGTTTATTGGCGGAATTGACAGCGTTTAAACTTATTTTCTTTTAATGAACATGGAAGCCCTGGCAACAGTCGCCAATGAAAGTCCCCAAAAGATCCAAACGATGACGGGAATTGAGCGAAAGCTTGTTATGTGAACGTCTTTCACCAAGAATACTCCCGAAAACAAGAAAGCCACCGCCAACAGGATCAAACCCAAAAAATAAACGCTTTGAGAAACAAGCCCCAGTTCTCTTTGAAAGCCGGTCAAATTCACGTCAAGAACGTACTTTTTGCGGGCGAACTCTTTTAAAAGCCAGCGCAGGTGCCGGGGAATGATTCTGGCGCTGTTGATCGCGTCTCTGCCAATCCAAAGGGCCTCCTCCATAAGAGATTCCTTGGAAACCAAATCTTTCATGACGCCTTCGATTTGATCGTCAAGAATTTCAAAAATGTTCAGATCGATTTTTATCGACTTGCCAACTCCGTCCAAAGTCATAAGGGCCCTAAATATAATGAACCACTCCCTTGGCAAGTAAATTTGATGCTTGCTCAAAGTCAAAACAATGGCGTGGGTCAAAGCGGTGATGTCTGTTTCCTGAACGCTCAACCCCAAATAAGGCGCTAAAGCGTCTCTAATGTCTCGCTGAAGCGTTTCATGATTGGGAATCACGTCATAGTCGGCCACATCCAAAAATTCATAAACCAGGTTTTCATAATTATTGGTCACCAGCGCGAATAGAATCGCCACCAGATTTGTTCTGTTTTTTCGGCTGAGCGAGCCCATAAGGCCAAAATCAATCAGTCCAATCCTGCCGTCGGGCATGAGAAAGAAATTGCCGCCATGGAGATCGGCGTGAAAAAATCCGTCCACCAACATATTGTGGGTAAACATGCGCACGCACTTCATGAGACGCTCTTCCAAATGGGGAGCCTCTGAGGCCAGATCCTTTATGGCGGTAAACGGCTTGCCGTCAAGCCGCTCCATAATCAGGGCGTCTTCATTGGAAAGCTCCCTGTAGACCTTTGGGATATGGATAATGTTTTCTTTGTCCACTTTTTCCAAGTTTGATTTTAAAGTCTGCGCGTTTTGAGCCTCCAGCAAAAAATTCAGCTCAAGTTGGATGCTTTTGAAAAAATCGTCAATGGCGCGGGATATGCCAAGAAATTTTATATCGTCGGAAACCCTTTCGGCTTGGGCCACGATAAAGGCGATAATTTCAAAGTCGATTCTGATATTAGAAGCGATATTAGGCCTTTTAATCTTGACCACCACGTCTTCGCCGGTAAGTAGCTTGGCCTTATACACGATGCCGATTGAAGCCACTCCTATGGGCTCTTCGTCGATAGATTGAAAAACCTCTTCAATTTTCTTGCCCAAGCTTTCTTCTAATTGTTCTTTGGCCGAGTCAAAAGCAATGGGCTGAACCTTGTCTTGCAGCTTTTTTAATTCCTTTATAAGCGCCGGATCGAGAATGTCTTCCCTTGTGGAGAGCAATTGTCCGACTTTAATAAAGCTTGGACCCAGCTCTTCAAAGGACTTGCGCAGCCGAAAGCCCAGAGAGTGCCAAAAAGTTTTAGATTCGGCGTCTTCGTTTAGCGCCGCTTGTATGCGCTTTTTGGGCAGAACAAATCCGGGAATGATACTGTGAAGATTGGTTTTGATGATGAACTCGTCAAATCCATTTCTCCAAAAGACATTTATAATTTCACGGAATCTCCCCACATTGCGGATCGTTTTGGTTAACCCAATTCCCGTTTTTACAATATCCATATAACCCTCTTAAGTATTATCTTACCCAATGCCCGGATTTCTACAACTTAGCGTGGGAACACGCCATTTTTTCCTATGACTAAGGCCCATTAATGTTTAAAATTAAGCGTATGAAATATCTAATCTTGTCCATATTGCTCGGTTTTACCGCTATACCCAAAGGGGCCCTGGCGGTGGAAACCTGTTCGCGAGTCGCCGTGATTAATTATCAAGAGGTTTTGGTGGACGCGGGCTCCAGCAAAAAAGGCGAAGGGCTGCGCTTTTACTTGGAAAAGGACCCTGTCTCTAAAAAGCTGTTAGACGAGTACCAGGAGAAAAACCGCCCCAGCATTTGGAGCGCCGGGACAAGCACAGTCGGCTCGCTTATGATCTTGGCCGGGCTCACCCAAACAAATGAAACCAGCGGCGTGTCCAATCGCAATACCTTCTTGTACGGCGGAGGCATTCTCATCGCCATTAGCTATTTGACCTCAAAAACTTTGCAATATAATAATGAGACCATATTGAAACAGGCCGTTGATCAATATAATAAAAGAAACCGGCCAAAAATCTTCTTCTCACCCTATGCCGACAACAACGCCACGGGGTTTGGAGTCGGAATGACGCAGGAGTTTTAACATGTCCAATAATGTAAAATGTTTCAACTGCCAGGCTTTATTGGAGATTTCCGCCGGGTCTGACATTCCCCGTTCAGAGGACTGTCCGTCTTGCCACGCCGACCTTCGATGCTGTAAGATGTGCCTTTTCTATGATAAGAGCTCATATAACGAGTGCAAAGAGCCGATGGCGGATCGCGTGGTGAAAAAAGAAAAAGCCAACTTTTGCGATTTCTTCAAGACCCAAGGACGGCTTGCTCAAGGCTCCGGCAAAGACGACGCTTTGGCAAAAGCAAACGCGCTCTTTAAAAAATAATACAATACAATGAATAATCAAACTGCAGTAAAAAAATGCAATGGAGAATTTTATGGCCAAACACCCTATGACTCTTGCCGGAAAAAACATGATGCAAGAAGAGCTGGACCGGCTAACCAAAGTGGATAGAGAAGAAATTAAGAAGGCCATAGCCGAGGCGCGCGAGCACGGCGATTTAAAAGAAAACGCTGAATATCACGCCGCAAAAGAAAAACAATCTCACACCGAGGGAAGGATCGCCGAGTTGCAATCCAAGTTGGCCACCGCCAACACCATTGACGTGTCCAAAATGGATTCGGAAAAAATAGTTTTTGGCGCCACGGTGACTTTATATAGCGAAGAAAAAGATAAAAGCTTCACCTATCAAGTGGTGGGAGAAGACGAAGCCAAAACAGATCCAAACAAAATTTCTTTTAACAGCCCTCTTGGAAAATCGCTTATTGGCAAAGAAGAGGGCGACGAAGTGGTGGTCAAAGCTCCCAAGGGTGACGTATGCTATGTCGTCGAAGAAATTGAGTATAAATAGCGGGACAACTTGGGACAGCCCGCTTGAACAGCTTGCCGGAAAATCCAAGCCGTCGGCGTCGCTGCTTAAATTGCGCGACGCGGGTTATAAGCGGCTAAAAGAATTGTTGTGGATTCTTCCGCTAAGAATACAGACAGCGCCCTCCCTTAAGCCTTTTTCCGAAATGCGAGAAGGCGAGCTTTTCCTGGGCAAAGGCAAGTTGGTTAACGCGAGTTTCGCTCCCGCTTACGGCCGCAAAGGAAAAGGCCGCGTTCAACTTTTCAACGCGACTTTGATTGTTCAAGATTCTCTTTCTCAAGAAGCCGCCACTTTAAAGTTTTTCAACACCTATCCAAATTTTAGAAATAGCTTGGAAGACAAGGACAGTTTCGCGTTTATGGGGCAAGTCCAGCAATACAAAGGAACTCGCCAAATAGTCAATCCCAAACTGGATCCAAAAGAAGTTGGCGACTCCCGCGGGATGCTGGTGGAATACCCAACCGTGGCGACCGTTTCCGGCAAACATGTTAAAGGAATTCTTGAAAAAATTCCCGCCGATCTGTGGGAACAAGAGCTGGACCTTTTTAAAACAGAGCTGGCCTTGCCGTTAAAAAGCAACAGCCTCATTCATAATTTTGCCATATTGCATGGAAAAAAGCCTTCTAGCGCAAAACAAAGAAAAGAAGCTTTAAACGATTTGATTTATTGCGAGTTTTTTGAAGCCCAAATGAAAGTGCTCGCGAGACGACAAGGAGTCAAAGAACAAGAGGCTCCCATTGTTTCCTGGGACGACAAATTTTTTAACGGGTTGTTAAACAGATTTTCCTACGATCTCACTCAAGACCAAGAAAACGTTTTAAAACAAATCAAAGAAGACTTCCAATCGGGCCGGCCGATGATGAGAATGACCCAAGGAGACGTGGGGTGCGGCAAGACAACGGTGGCCTTTCTCGCCGCCATGATGACGGTTAACAACCAGGGACAAGTGGCGCTGATGTGCCCCACGGAATCTTTGGCGCTTCAACATTTTGAGACATTCAAAGAACTGCTTCCTGAAAGCGCCAAGGCGCAAATTTTGCTTGGCAGCTCCAAAGCCTCCGACAAAAAGAAAGTTTGCGCGGGCCTTGCCAGTGGAGCAATAGACATTGTTATTGGGACCCACTCTCTCATCCAAGACAGCGTTGAATTTAAAAACCTGCAATTTGTCATCATCGACGAACAACATAAATTTGGCGTCGAACAGCGACAGAAGCTCGCCCATAAGAATCCAGGCGTTCACAGCTTGATCATGACCGCGACCCCGATCCCCAGAACTTTGCAGCTGGCGCAGTATGGAGACTTGGACATCTCAACCATTCGCTCCATGCCC
>JBBDND010000195.1:0-3071 GCA_040877865.1 Bacteriovoracaceae bacterium
AAGGTATGTGTAAAGAATGTGATGAGGCCTTAAAAGCGCTATTTCTTCGGGTTGGGGTTCCTTGACTTTGATGATCAATTCCCCCGCGGCAAAAGTCTCTTCCAAGGTCGGCGTTATTTTGGCGCCCACCTCGGTGTACATTTCGTCCGATATGCCTATGCCCGCTCCAGCGTCCTTTTGAATATAAACTTCGTGTCCGTCCTGAATGAGCTGTCTGACGCCGCCCGGAACCAGGCCTACGCGGTTTTCATTGTTTTTGATTTCCCTTGGAACGGCAATTTTCATTGGTGTCCTCGCTTTAAATTCCTGTATATATTGCGCAAACTATACAAGACTTTTACGTTTTAAACACTGAAAAACCGGGGCATTTTGAAAAAAATTCCCGCTTATTCTCCATAGGGGAGGCTCTGCCCGTCGAAGAGGGGGAAAACTTCAAAGTCGAGAGTTTTGAGTTCTCGTTCAAGCGCTTCATGTTCTAGTTCATGGCCCATATGGATAAGAGCCGTCTTTTTGGCCCCCACTTTTCTAGCTATTTCCAAGGCGGCTTCCAGGTGCAAATGTGTTTGGTGGGGCTCCTTTTTGACGCAATCGAGAATAAACAAATCCAAACTTGCGGACTTGAGCCGATCTATCCACTGGCCTGGCACGGTTTTACAGTCAATGGCGTAGGCGAATTTCTTGTGCAGAAAAGAAAGGGTTTTGGTGTGTCCGTGGGGCAGCAGATAAAACTCAAATTCTTCTCCCGCTATCAAGGCTTTCTCGCCCACAGTGTGAAGGCTTAACTTGGGAATGCCTCCGCCTAGAACGGGCTTAAATCTAAAAAGTTTGTCAGCTTGAAAAATATAGGGAAACTTTTCGCTTAAATGCTCGGCGCAGCTGTTCCAAGTGTACACGGGAATGGGGGATTCCTTGTCAAAACTCAAAGGCCGCAAATCGTCGATTCCATGGACATGATCGGCGTGTTCATGAGTGATTATGCAAGCGTCGCACTGGTCGATTTTATTTTGCAATAATTGACTTCTAAGGTCCGGAGTAACATCGACGATAATCGTTTTATGAGAAGATGTTTTTAGGGCGATACTTGCCCTGAAACGGTGGTTTTTTGGATTTGTCGAGAGGCAAACGGAGCACTTGCAGCCAACCATGGGAATCCCGGTAGATGTTCCTGTACCAAGCGCTACAACTTCGTTATGATTGTTTTTCATGAGAATACTGTAGCTGATATGGAGTTAAATATGAAGTTAATTTGGTTTTCAGCGCTCCTGCTGGTTTTTGGATGCGCCAATCAAAATTTGAAAGAAAACAATAAAAATAAAGACGACCTTATACATTTTAATGTTAAGGAAAAAGTCTTGGACAACGGCTTAAAAATTTTAGTGGTTGAAAACCACAAGTTGCCGCTTTTTTCTTATTACACCTATTTTGACGTGGGAGGAAAATTTGAAACTCCCGGATTGACAGGCGCCAGCCACTTTCTTGAGCACATGATGTTTAAGGGCGCCAAGAAATACCCTGAAGGGGAGTTTGACAAGGTTGTGGAAGGCAGCGGGGGGCGCAATAACGCGTACACCACCAGCGACATGACAGTTTATTACGAAAGCCTTCCCGCCGAGCACATGGCTAAAATTATAGATGTTGAGGCCGACAGAATGCAAAACTTGGCTTTAAATCCCGCCTCTTTCGAGTCTGAAAAACTTGTGGTGCTGGAAGAGAGAAAAATGCGCTATGAAAACTCCGACAGCGGGAAGCTTTACATGCAAATGATGCAAGCGATGTTTGAGGGAACTCCCTACGGAACGCCTGTCATAGGAAAAATTGAGGACATTAAAAATGTCAGCCGCGAAGAAGTGCTTAAGTACTTTAAAACCTTCTACGCTCCCAATAACGCTTTTAAAGTTATTGTTGGCGACGTGGATGCCGAGAATGTTTTCGAAGAAATGGAAAAAGCTTTTGGAGACATACCTCCCAATGAAAGCTTGGATGAAGACAAGCGGGCGATCTTGGATAAAAACGGAAGCTTTGACTTTAACGGCAAGTATGGCGGCAGAAGCGTCAAACTAAACGGAACCACAGCGGATCCCATGTTCATGCTGGCCTTTAAGGGACACCAAGTTGGCCCCCGCATAGCTTACGTTATGGACATTCTTTCCAGCATGTTGGGCGACGGAGGGAGCTCCTATCTCAGCCAGGAATATGTTTTAAGCCGCAAACCAAAGCTCGCAAACGTGTACGCGGCGAACTACACGCTAAAAGAAAGCGGCGTCTTTTTCATCGGGGGACGGCTTTTAAAAGGCGTGTCTCCCGAAGCTTTACAGTCAAGCCTTTATGGGCGGATTAAAAGAGGCTGCTCCCAGGACTTGACGGAAAGGGAGTTAAAGAAAGTCAAAAACCAATACCTTGTGTCCTACCTGGGAGGCTTGGACACCAACGTCGGCATTGCCAAGTTTATCGGGGACAGGCAGGCCTTTTATGGCGATTACGACTTTTATAAAAAGGAAATGAAGATCTATGATTCAATTGAGCTTGAAGAGGTGAAAAAAGCCTGCAACGAGCATTTGACCAAAGAGAATTCCATTTTCTTGACCATTTGGAACAAACATAAAAAATAATAAGAGGTGGGGAATGAAAATACTAACGCTATCGTTGGCGCTGTTCGCATTTGGAGCTCAGGCCAATTATTTGGACGACAATTTACGAAAAGAAAATTGGAACGGAGTGGAAGTTGTATGGCTAGAGGACGACTCCTATCCCACTTATGATGTTTCCATATACTTTCACGCCGGAGCCTTTACTGACAATCCGTCAAAGGTTGGGGAAACCCAATTGGCTTTTGATCTGCTGACGACGGGAACAACCAGGTATAAACAAGAAGAAATTCTAGGCACGCTTGAGTTTTATGGCGCCAGTTACAGGGGCAGCGTCACTCACGAATTTTCCTCATACAATGTAAGCGGCTTGATAAAGGACGCCGCGCCAACGATGAAAATGGTGTGTCACATGTTTAGAAACGCCATCTACCCCGACAACGAATTAAAAAAATCCGTAAAAAGGATGAAAAGTGGCATCAGGAA
>JBBDND010000196.1:0-3059 GCA_040877865.1 Bacteriovoracaceae bacterium
GCTATACCCGGTTGAGGCCGTGCTCATGATGGGCGATATCGTTGAAGAAGCCGAAAAACTTCCCAAAGAGCGGCCTCTTCTTCGTCACACGGTTTTGCACAGCGTTTCCGCCTCGATTCAAGTGGCGGCGTCGATTATCGCGGAAAAAACCAAGGCAAAATGGGTTTTAAGCGTCACGCAAAGCGGAAATTCCTGTTTAAAAATGAGCCGGTTCAGGCCAAAAGTCAGGGTGCTTGGGTGCACCAACTCTTTGGGCACCATGAGGAAAATGACGTTGTACTGGGGAATTACTCCCTTTTTCTTTGAGGAAAACGAAGAAGATTTAGAGACTTTGCAAGAACAAATGATTGTAAAGTTAAAAGAAAAAAGCCTCGTGGTCAATGGAGACAAAATTGTCATCACCCACGGCGATGGCAAATTTTTCAAACAAGGCAGCTCCAATAGCGTGCGGCTTGAGATAATAAAGGAAGTTCCCAAGGTCAACCAAAAGGAAGACATTGAGGGAAAGTCTGAAACCCTCCAGCAAGAAATACCTGGGGGGAGAATTATATTGGACACCACTCTGTGCGCTTCCTGCCAAAATTGCATTCAAGTTTGTCCCCATGACATCTACATGGTGGAAGGGGAAAACAATGACACCAAAATCAATCCTCTTACGGCAAAGCATTGCTCAAAAGACATGGAGTGCGTGGAGAAGTGTCCCACCGGAGCGATCGAGATTATTGACACGGACTTATGAGCCTTTTAAGCCTTTCTGACAAGTTTTTGCAAGAACAAAACATTGTTGAATGGGGCTATACCGAGGCGTCTGAACCAAAGACTTACAAGCATTTTGAAAAATGGACTCAAGCGGGCCTTCACGGCTCTTTGGGATATTTAAGCGACTATCGAAAAGATCTAAGACAGGACCTTAAAAAAGTCTTCCCGGAGTTCCAAGCGGCGCTTGTTTTTCTTTTTGACTACACCCCGGAAAAAAAACGATTGGCCGCCCAGAATAAAAAATTAAAAATGGCGTCTTATGTTTCGGCTTTTGAAGGGCGAGATTATCATCATTGGATTAGAGAAAAATTCAATTTAATTGAGGATGGCCTGCGGACGGAACTCCCGGAGCTTAAGACCTTCTATTCCATTGACGCCCAGCCAATCCTGGAGAGGGACTTGGCGTATCGAGCCGGCCTTGGATGGTTTGGAAAAAACAGCATGCTTATTTCCAAAAAGAGCGGAAGCTACACCATTATTGGCTCTATCCTTTTAAATCAAACACTCAATCTAAAAAACGATCATATAGAGCCGGATCATTGCGGAAGCTGCACCGCCTGTATTGATCATTGTCCCACCGACGCGATCCTTGAAGACAAGGTGGTGGACGCCGCAAAATGCGTCAGCTCTTACACTATAGAGCTTTTTAAGGAGGCTCCCGCTCCCGCGGGATTTCCGGCGGAGTCCAACGAGATTTTTGGATGCGATATTTGTCAGGAGGTTTGTCCTTGGAACACCAAGCCGCTTAAAACCGCCGGGCCGTCGCCGTCACCGTCACAAGAAGTCGAATGGATTGAATTTTTCAACCGGGAGCCGCAAGAAATTTTAAAAGAGCTCGGGGAGATGTCCAATCGCCAATATCGCAAAAAATTTAAAGGGACGGCTTTGGAGCGAACCGGAAGGCCGGGTATGATAAAAAATCTCAATAAGTTAAAGCTCTAGCTCTTTTTTTAAAAAATGATAAATATGCGCCGCCGCCGCGCCTGGCTCGTGGTGAGGCAGTTTCTTTGGCTCCAGGGCGCTCACCTGATTGCCGTTTTCTTCCAGTTTGCGTTTCAAAGCTTCCATTCCTCCCGGGCCTACCACCACATCGTCGGCGCCAGTTATCAAATGGGCCCGCTTGCTTTTGACAGCAATGCTCGCTTTTTCCTCTTTAATCCAGGGAAAAACCAAATCGCTGTCCAACTCCGGGCAGACCAATTGGCGGCGAATATTTAAGGTCTTTTCGTAAAAGGAGGTTTCAAAAAGGTGGTCGCTTTTATGCTGTCCAATTCCCAGGCCTACCGCCACGGCCAAAGAACTTTCCTGATTAAAAGGAAAAATGTCCAAGGCTTTGAGGCTTAAAAGCGCTCCCAAAGAGTGTCCGCCCAAAATAAATTTCGTTGCCTTGTATTGGTCGCCAAGTTCTTGCAATAAAAACTCGGCGGCCGTGTGAAAACAATGGTGGGCGCGCTCTGTGAAGTTCTCAAACGACTCGACTTCGTTGATGCTTCCTAAATAATGTCCTGGCAAATCAAATATGACGGTAGGTATTCCCGCTTCGCTCAATCTTTGAGCCCAGGGAAGAATGGAGCTTTTACTGGCGGTGTAGCCGTGGGTGAAGACGGCACAATAGCTCTTTCGCTCGTTCGAATCCGGTATAAAAGCCGCGGCGTTAAATTGAAAACGTTTATCGTTCAGTGTCTGAAACTTTATCTTGACTGGCATCCCTCTTATTTAGCAGTTTAAGGACTCTTTTTCTAGCCAAGAGCGTTGCGGCATTTTGGGCGAGAAGGGAAAATTCGTTTGACACACTTAACTCAAATAATTACATTAAGGGTTCTAAAATACGACGCCCTGATAGCTCAGTTGGTAGAGCAAAGGACTGAAAATCCTTGTGTCCGTGGTTCGAGTCCGCGTCGGGGCACCAGATTTAGAAAACTTAAAGCCCAGTTTAACCCACTGGGCTTTTTTTATGTCCGCAAGTTTTTCCTAAATGCTTTTCCTGGGTCATATCCAGAAATAGGCCACCAAGATCTTTAGCCTTAAAGCCAAGAGGGAGTTACCAGTTCTGCAAGCTTTTCAGCAACAATCTCCATTGAGTCTTCTTCGGTGCTCAGCCCACTTCTTGATGCCAGTAGGGGGCTTACCTCTCGAAGCTTTTCGTATGTTGTGCTGTGAACAATTGGGACGAGTTGGTTGTTGAAGAGAAGGGCTGAAAGCTCTTTTTCCGCCACGCCATCACCTTTAATTCGTTCAATGAATGCAGGAGTAACAAGTACTATACCAATCTTTGAGTTTGAAAGACCTTTGTCTATTTC
>JBBDND010000197.1:0-3058 GCA_040877865.1 Bacteriovoracaceae bacterium
TGGACATTATGTCCAATTCTTGGGGCGGAGGCGGCGCCAGCCAGGCGCTTGAGGAAGCGATTATCAAGGCGAAGGACGCCGGCATCGTGTTTACCGCGGCGGCGGGCAATAGCGCCACCGACAACAACTCAACTCCTCACTATCCCTCAAATTACGACGTGGACAATGTCATCTCGGTGGCGGCCCACAATTACAATGATTCTCTTGCCAGCTTTTCTTGTTACGGATCAAAAACCGTGCATGTGGCCGCGCCTGGCAGGAATATTTTGTCCACCACCCCGGGAGACAGCTACGCGGTTTATTCCGGCACTTCAATGGCGACCCCCCATGTGACGGGAGTGGTTGGACTCTATGTCTCTCAGTACGGCAGAACCAACGTCAAAGCTCTAAGAGACAATTTGATGGCCTCTTCAGTTTATGGACGGGCCTATGGCAAAAAGACCATAGGAGGCGGAAGAGTGGACGCCTACAACTTTTTGAATCACACGGTCGCTCCCCGTCCCAGCGAGCCCGATCCCAGCGAGTGGATAAGCAGGCCGGTGGTTGTGGAATCCGACCATCCTTATAAAAATGAGGAGAAATTTTCACGCCTTTTGAGAGTTCCCGGCGCCAAGCATATAAGAGTGATTGTTAAAAAATACGATATTGAAAGCAATTATGATTTTCTGCGAATTAAAAACGCCAAAGGCGAAGTGATAGAAGCCTTGTCCGGCAGGGGAGACGACCATGTCGGAGAATATGTGGATGGAGATTCGATCACGCTTGAGTTTGAGTCGGACGGATCTGTTTCAAGGTGGGGATTTCTAATAGAAGAAATCCAGTACATCCCGTAGATTAAAAGACAAAAGCCCAACACAAAAAAAGCCGCTATATTAGCGGCTTTATTTATAATAATTTTTTTGGGTCTTTTTAAGCTTGAGGCCCGTATTTTCTTAAAAACTTGGAAAGCGAGCCGATTTTATCCAAGCTTCTAATGGCCTTGGCGGAAAGTCTGAGCTTGATCGTTTTTCCAGTTTCGGGATCGTACACTTTTTTAGAGTGAAGATTTGGATGCTTTAAAGTTTTAGTTTTAATATTGGAGTGGGAAACCTTGTGGGCTACTTGTCTTCTTTTTCCTGTTAAATCACATACACGGCTCATAACATATCCTTTTAAGTCTTTAATATAAATCAATATAAACACACTTTTGAGTCCGTTAAACTACCCAAGTATTGATAATAATGCAAGTCATAATGTTGGCAGAATAAATCTTTTATTATTTAATAGCGCCAGCAATCACTAAAGTAAAAAGGAAATACTATGAGCCTCGCCCCAATGAAGATTCATTCCAAGTTACACACAGCGAAAAATTGTCAGCCAAAGTACAAAACAACCGTTAAAGACAAAAACGGCAAGGAAGTTGTCTGCGCTGATCCCAGAGCGACCCGCGCTTTGGTGGCCTTGATGGATTTGGGAGCGGTCAACGGAGGCGCCGCCTGTCATTGGGGAGGTCCCGCCGCGGCGGCCGAAATGGCCAGCGCCATTCACGCCAAAATGTTTGAAACTGCGGATTGGCGCAAGAGTTACAACTTTGTAAACGATATCGGGCACGCCGAAAATGGGATATACGCTCTGAGAGCAAATCTTGGCTTTGGCGGACTTTCTATTGAAGATTTAAAGGGTTTTCGCTCCATTGACTCTTTTTTGACCGGCCACGGCGAGAGCCATCTTTATCCAGAAGGCGTTTTGCTCTCCAACGGCCCCCTGTCCAGCGCTCTTCCCCAGGCCCAGGGCCTGTGCATGGCGGACAAATTGACGGGCAACGACAGAGTCACAGTGTGCATGGTTAGCGACGGCGCCAGCATGGAGGGAGAGGCCAAGGAAGCCTTCGCCGCCATTCCAGGCCTCGCCAAGAAAGGCAAGATGAACCCCTTTGTTATGGTGGTGAGCGACAATAACACAAAGTTGTCCGGCAGAATCGAAGCGGATTCTTATGACATGCAGCCAACTTTTGAGGCCATGCAAGCTTTGGGATGGAACACCATCAGGGTTGATAAAGGAAACGATCTTCAAAGCTGCTACCGCTCTTTTGAAGAGGCGCTGGAACAGGGCCAGAAAGGTCCGGTTTTTATTTGGTTGAAAACGGTAAAAGGCTTTGGCGTCAAGAGCACTGAAGAGAGCGCGTCTGGTGGACACGGCTTTCCAATCAAGGCGCATTCCAAAGACATTTATCCTTTTCTTGAAGAGGTTTTGGAAGGAGATATTCCAGCCGAATTAAAGCATTGGGCCGATGAGTTGACCAAAGAGGAGACTAAAGAGCCGGAAGCGAAAGAGAAAAAAGCCGATTCTATAAAAAAAGAAAAAACCCAGGCCGGTCTGGCCCGCGGAGCTCTCAAAGCCGCCAAAGAAGGCAGGCCGGTGGTTAGCGTTTCATGCGATCTGCAAGGGTCCACCGGAATGGCCGCTTTTCATAAAGAATTTCCCGAGCGCTCCTTTGACATCGGCATCGCTGAATCCAATATGGTGAGCGTCGCGGCCGGCATGAGCAAGGCGGGCTACATCCCCGTTGTGGACACCTTTGCGGCCTTTGGGATTACCAAGGGAAATCTTCCGCTTGTTATGGCGGCTCTTTCAGAAGCGCCTTTGATAGCCGTTTTTAGCCATACCGGCTTCCAAGACGCCGCCGACGGGGCCAGTCATCAATCGTTGACTTATATTAGCGCCGTCAGCTCCATTCCCCACACTAAAGTGGTGATCCCGGCGACGTCCCAAGAAGCCGAGGAGTTGATGGGCCAGGCGATAAATGAAATCGAGTTTGCAAGACTTGAGGGCAGGAGCGCGGCGTCTTATATCTTTTTCGTGGGGAGAGAGAACTTTCCCGTAAAGTTGGAGGGGATGGGCCGCTCCGAGCTTGGAAAGGCTCAAACCCTTGCCAAAGGCAAAGACGCGTTGCTGGTGGCTTCAGGTCCCATGGTTTATCAGGCCTTAAGAGCAAAAGAAATGCTTAAAGACAACGGATATGAAGTGGGAGTCATCAACAGCCACAGCGTGAATTTTCCCGACCTTGAAACAATTGGCG
>JBBDND010000198.1:0-3057 GCA_040877865.1 Bacteriovoracaceae bacterium
TCCGTGCACATGACGGGAGCGCCGTTTAAGCTCGCTTGTCCTTTTATGTAAGCGATGCGGCCGTCCACAACAATATCATATCCCATTCTTGCCAGTTCAGGCACATGCATAAAGCGGTTTTCAAAGATATGTTCAGATATATAGGAATCTCCCTGGCATATTCCCATCAGCGCCATCAGTTGAGCCTGAACGTCCGTTGGAAATCCCGGATAAGGGGCGGTTTCAATTCGCGCTCCCTTCAACCTGCCGCTAGGATGGACAATGACAGCCTCCGGTTCAATCTCAAGCTTGGCTCCCATTTTTATTAAAGTGTCGAGAACGATGTCAAAATGCGCTGTTTGGAAACCTTCCACTTTTATGCCCGAATTGGTGATGAGTCCGGCAATAATATAAGTCGCCGCCTCAATTCTGTCCCCTATTATTGTATGGGAAACTTCTTTGCCGCCAATCTCCTCAATCAGTTTGCCGGTTACGACAACCGTGGAGGTTCCCGCCCCTTTGACATCAAAGCCCAGTTTGTTCATAAAGTTGGCAAGGTCGGCTATTTCCGGCTCTCGCGCGGCGTTGTCAATAATGGTTTCCCCCAAAGCAAAAGCCCCGGCCATCATTAGATTTTCCGTGGCCCCAACGGAAGGAAAAGGCAAAATGATCTTATTCCCCACCAATTGGTCGCAGCTGGCCTTTATATATCCGCCCTCAATATGGATTTTAGCGCCCATTTTTTCCAAACCGCTTAAATGGATGTCCACCGGCCTGGAGCCAATGGCGCAACCGCCTGGCAAAGACACTTCCGCCCGGTTAAAGCGCGATAGCAAAGGTCCCAACACCAGCACCGAAGCTCGCATTTTTCTAACCAAGTCATAGTCGGCTTTAAAACAAGAAAGCGAAGTCGCGTCGACTCCAATATTCCCGCCGCGAGACGTTGTCGCCCCCAAACTTTCAAGAATGCGCAAGAAAAAATCGATATCGCTTAAGTCGGGAAGATTTTCAAAAAGAGTTTTTCCCGGGTACAACAAGGTTGCGGCCAAAATTGGCAAAGCCGCGTTCTTTGAACTTGAGACTTTAACAGAGCCTTCCAACTTGCAAGGCCCGTTTATAATTAACTGATCCATTTTTTATTCATCCTTAAAGGCCAATAAAAACCTGTCGGCCTGGGAGTAGTCTATTTTTAGCTGAACTTTTGAAAAATACTTTTTGGCCAAGGGAGCCAAGAGCGACAATTTGTTTTCATGGCCCTCCATTAAAAAAGCTCCATTGTTGTTTAGCTTATCGTAAGATGTTTTGAAGAGTTCTTCAAACCAATCTTTATAGCTTTCCCCTTCCAAATAAAGAGCTTTTTTAGGCTCCCATTGGTCGGTTTGAAAGTGCACGCCCGCCCTGTCCGCGTCTTCGTCAATATAGGGCGGATTTGTGGCGATAAGGTCGACCTTTGTCGCCAGAGGCGACACCCTGTCTCCTAAAAGCAATTCCAGAGAGCTTCCGCGCGGCTTTTTATTGGCAAGTCTAAAGGCGTTGACAGCGCAAACATCCAGGGCTTTTTGGTCAATATCCACGGCAAACACGCGCAAGTCTTCATTGGACTCGGTCAAAAGAGACAGAGCGACACAGCCAGAGCCCGTTCCGATATCGGCCACGGATTGGTATTTTTTTTGTCTGATTAAATCGAGAGCGTCTTCCACCAAAAGCTCGGTTTCGCTTCTTGGAATGAGAACGTCTTCATTGACATAAAAGCGGGAATTAAAAAAATGAGCCTCTCTCAACAAATACTGCAAGGGGATTCCACGCAGCAAGTTTTGAAAAAAAGAATGCCTTCGGTCCAGCAACATGACTTCGCCGGGAAATATATGAAAAAAATCGCAAAAAGTTTGTAGCAACAATCTGGAATTCAACCCGGGATAGTTGTCTAAAAGCGCTTCTTTGTGGTCGCGAAAGAAGGACTCGATAAACTGCGAAGCGGAATTAATCCTCTTCTCCCTTTAACAGGGCCGCCTGGTTGTGAGCGATCAAAGCGTCCGTTACCGGATACAAATCCCCTTCAATAACTTTGTCCAATGAATACAAGGTCAAGTTGATCCGGTGGTCTGTCAATCTTCCTTGAGGAAAGTTGTAAGTTCTAATTCTTTCGGACCGGTCCCCTTTGCCCACCAGCCCTCTTCGCTTGGCGGCTTCCTCGTCGTGGGCTTCTTGAGCCAGACTGTCGTAAAATCTCGCCCTTAAAATTTTCAAGGCTTTTTCCTTGTTCTTGTGTTGGGATTTTTCATCCTGAATGGCGACTTGAACCCCAGTGGGATTGTGAGTGACCCGCACAGCGGAGTCAGTCGTGTTGACGGATTGCCCGCCCTTTCCGCCTGAACGATACACGTCGATGCGCACTTCATTCATATCCAACTCAAACTCGACTTCGTCCGCTTCCGGCATAACTGCCACCGTTATAGTGGAGGTGTGAACCCTTCCTTGCGATTCGGTTTCGGGCACTCTTTGCACTCGGTGAACCCCCGACTCATACTTCATTTTAGAATAAACTTTGTCTCCCACCACGCTTAAAATAACCTCTTTGACTCCTTTGTCGGACTCGGAAACCGAAACAAGCTCTGATTTAAATCCCAATGTCGACCAGTAGTTCAAGTACATTCTCCAAATTTCTTGAACAAAAATTGAAGCCTCGTCGCCTCCCGCTCCGGCTCGAATTTCAACAATGCAGTTTTTACTGTCCAAAGGATCTGTCGGAAGCAAAAGGAGTTTCAGTTTTTCTTCCAAAGCGGGCAGCTCTTCTTCGTAATGGACGACTTCCGCCTTTGCCATTTCACGCATCTCTTCGTCCGACTCTGTTTTAAGCATGTCTTTGGCGTCTTGTATCTCGGACTTTATTTTTTTATAGCGCTGGTAAACTTGCACCAACTCCTCAATATTGGATCTTTCTTCCGAGACGGCCTTAAATTCCTTTTGGCGGTCATAGAGGGTTGGATCGGCCATTTTTTCGGTCAACTCGTCGTAACGGGCGACAACTTGGTCTAATTTATTAAACATGGACATGGTTACTCCAAAAAATCTTTCAAG
>JBBDND010000199.1:0-3056 GCA_040877865.1 Bacteriovoracaceae bacterium
TAAAAATTCCCGCGGCTAAGCTTTATGGCTTTGTAGGCGGGCGTCTTGACCACCAGATTCTGTTATTGGGCGATCTGTTGCGCCTGAGTCAAGACCACGCTTTTAGCTTTGAGATTTTCGACAAACAAGAGCTAAGAATGGAAATCATTCCCCCTGGAGACTTTGCAAGATCTTTTTCAGGCGCTTTTTCCCTCTTTACTCTTTATGAGCAAAAGGTGCTTTTTAAGGGGGATTGTCGATACCCGCTAAACAAGGAATATCCGCAACTAATACGGCCGTTTTCCACTAATGGTTTAAGCAATTTTTGCGCTTCCCGAATTGAGCTGAAAACCGAGAAATCCATTTGCGTTTATTATGTCTAATGGCTCCGATTATGAGCCAAGTCATTGCAAAACGGGCTCTAATATGGAATTTTAGCTCTCATGAAGAAATTTAATTCCGAGTCCAAAGACTCTCCAAATAATATTGTATCGCTCATTAAAAATGGCCATAAAAAAATTGAATCCGTCTTGGGAGACATGAAGTTTGCCGTGGTCATTATCGCTCTTTTTGCCCTGGCCCTGGTTTATGGCACTTTTATGGAAAGCTATCACGGCAGAGAATTCGCCAATAAATTGGTGTATAAATCTTGGTGGTTCATGGGCATGCAGCTTTTAATGTTCTTGAGTATTTTAACGGCGACTTTGGCCAGACTGCCTTTAAAAAAGCGGCTTTACGGTTTTTACACCCTTCACTCGGGACTGCTTATTCTTTTTATTGGCTCTTTTGTCACTTACACCACGGGGGTGGACGGCATGTTGGAGTTGATGCCCAACGAGCCCGCCAATCAAGTGGCGATTGAAGAAGATCAATTCGTCGTTTCTTACCCTGACGGCGTTTCAAAAACCTTTTCTCTGCCCGCGTCGGCTTTTCCCGCGGACATTTCCTACGAGGAAGATCATCTTAAGATTAAGACATACCTGCCTTTTTCCAAGTTGAGGCTGAAGTGGAAAAACTTTAGCGGCGACAACCAAATGGAAAGCTCCAGCTCTTACACCATTTATAATGAAAACGTTTCTGAAAAACTGATCATGAGCCTGCACCCCGAGAGCGATTTTCAATCCATGCAAAAGCTCGGACCGCTAAGCGTCCATTACATGCCTCTTTCGTTGTATGAATGCTTTGTTTCTCCATCCAAGTCAGGCTTTTTGGTCTGGGACACCAGCAAGAACATCTGCTATAACGCTGAAGATAAAGATTATGAAATCGGAGCCACCCCCACAAAAAACCGATTCATGCTCATCCCTTACCAGGGCGAGTATCTAAAGTTTTTTCCCGATTTTTCGCCTTTGCCTTTAAACGACGACCTTAGCAAGAAGATGGACACTCCTTTCAGGGTTTTTAGCAAATCGCTCTTTGAACAACGGCCGAACTTGTTTCTATTTGGCAAAAAAGCCGCTTTTTACACCAAAAGAAAGGGTTGGAGCGGCAAAGAGTTTTCTCCTGACGGTGAACCGGTAAAACTGCCATGGATGAACTTTAGACTGGGGCTTAACGCCCATCATATGAACGCCTATCCTGTCCAGTTTCCGGTTTACTCCAGGCCTGTTCAAGATCAAGGCAGCATTATCGAAGGAGACATAAAGGCCGTGTTGGTGGAATTTTACGGCAAAGAATATTGGGTTCGAAGCGACGCTCCCCTTGCTCTTTCCAACAACGCTTCAAACAACGCTACAGGAGACAAAAGGCAGATCCGCTTTCAAATTAAGAAAAAAGAGCTGCGACTGCCTTACCAAATCACCCTCAAAAGGTTCAAAATGGACAAGAACCCGGGAACCAACGATCCCGCCAGCTATGAATCTTTTGTGGCCTTGCTAGACGGCAGAAAACCCTCGGCCTCATCGGAAGAACATCACGTTTTCATGAACAACCCATTGAAATACGACGATTTTACCTTTTATCAATCTTCATATTTCCAAATTGGCCCGGATGAATACGGCAGCGCCTTTAGCGTGAATTACGATCCAGGACGATGGATAAAGTATTTAGGTTCTTTTCTGTTGGTTTTTGGAAGCTCATGGCATTTCATCGCCAGGAAAAGAAAAAATCGGCGTTTTTTTGAAAGAGAGTCCACCATTGGAAAAGCTAATGAAAAGTCCAATAAATTAAAGCCGGGAGAAGGCAATGTTTAAGTGTTTAATTGTTTTACTGTTTGGCGCCTTCTCGGCGCTTGGACAAGTTTGCGGCCAGTATCTGGAAACGTTGCCGGTTCAGGCCGCCGGCAGGGTCAAACCGCTTTATGTGCACGCCAACGAAAGCGTAAAGTTTATCACGGGAAAATCCAAAGTTAACGGCCAAAACGCGTTGGACATCTTTTGCCAGTTGTCCTTAAGCTCCCTGGGAAAAGGTCAAGACATTGAATTGCCGCTTAAAGTTGAGCATATTGAGGCCAAAGAGCTCTTGAATATGGAGCCCGGCGCGAATTCCCTTCCCGCGAGCGAGGCCTCGCAATACAAGGAGCTGATCCGCTCTAAATTAATGGGCATGAAACAGTCCACTCCCTTGAAAAAAGAATTAAACAAAGTCTGGTCTAGAATTAACGCCTACGAGATGATCAAAAACGGTCAATCCTGGAGCGTTCCTATCTTCTCTGAAGGAGAAGTTCTTTGGCATGGAATCAAAGACGTGGCGGCCGACAAAGACAGGGAAGAGCTAAGGCCTTGGTTGCTCGATCAAAAAGAAGAGTATATTGAGCTTAAAGGCGACAGATTCTTGTTGGAGCTCACCTACGTTAAAAGCCATGTTTTTGACATTGCCATGTTGCTTTCTCTCATAGGAATTTTTGCGACTGTTTTGCGCAAAAGAATTGGTTTTGGCGTGTTCTTTGCCGTTTCGGCCCTGGCAATAGAGACCATTGGCATGACCATGCGCGTGCTCATCTCCGGGCGGGCCCCTATCACCAATATGTACGAGACTGTCATGTTCTCCGGCTTTGGCGCGCTTCTCATCGCTTTGATTGTGATGATTTTTAAAAGGGACAAAATTTTTCTTTTGGCGGGGTTTGGCTATAACGTTCT
>JBBDND010000200.1:0-3045 GCA_040877865.1 Bacteriovoracaceae bacterium
ATTCCGGCAATTTTCATCGGGCCGGACTGTATATAAGCGTTGGATACATCGTTCAGTTCGCGCCTCAAGTGCTCTTGTCTTAACTTATAGCGAGTTAGCCAAGGTAGTAATTAACCAGATCCTTTTCATCCTGGATAAAATCAAAGGGCGCGGCTTTAGGGCCTGAATGTTCTTCAGCGTTCTTAATAGTCCGCCGATAATTTTTCTCGTTGCAGCGAATATGAATTTTAAGGTTTTTAACTTGCGCCGATCGTCCCATTTCTCCCAGCTGGTAAAATTTTGAAAGAAAATGAAAATTCTGCTTGGTGGTAAGGCGGAAGGACCTCTCTTTTTTTATGGCGTTCCAGACTTTCCAAGGGTCGTTTTTCGAAACCAAAATAGAGGCGAGAACCAAGTAGATATCTTCGTCGCTTTCAAAGCTGTCGCCCATGAGAACGAGCTCTTCGGGAATGCCTGTCATAATTAAGATATTGACCAGCTGATTCAGTTTGTAAAAGGACTGTCGCTTTAGATCTTTGGGTGTCAGAAGCCCGTCGGTAAAAGAGAAAATGTTGCGGTAATCTTTTAAGAAAATATTGCCCGCGTAGAACTTGTTTTGGTACAACCAATCTCTTATGGCGTTTTCGTAAAAGTGGGGAGAGGCGGAAAGAATAAAGGGCTGAAAGCCCCGCGAAGAGTATTCGGCAAATAGCTCCACGCTTTTTTCCACCGTGGGGAAATAATTAAGCGGCCTTCTTAAAGATTGATACATTTCCAGCGCGGTGGAGTATTTGGTGTCAACCAGGGTCTTGTCAAAATCCGAGATAATAATTTTTTTTGGTTTTTTTATTTTATAGGGCAAATAGCTTCCCATTAAGAGTTCCAGTCCAGGCCGATAAGAAGTCTCGTAAACCTGCAGCTTCTCTATTTCCTCCCCAGCGATGGTTCTCGGCAGCTTGAGATCAAAGATGCCAAAACGGTCTGAATCAAACTCTCGGTTGTATATTTTCTGTTGCCTGGCCCCAAATCCTTCAATTTTAATTCTGTACTCATCAGAAGAGATAAGGCCTATGCTTTGGATGGGAGAGGTGGGAGCGGATTTTTTGCCTTCTCGTTTTTCAATAAGCGGCGTGTTGGAGTCGGTGACACTTGCCTTGACGGAAATATTGTCGTCTGCGGAAATTGCCGCAAAATTGACTAGATATGGCCTTTTCATAAAAGAATTTTATCAGTTTTTCTTTCTTTTTCATGTTATATTTTTGCCAGGAGGAGCTCATGTTAGAAATGAGATTAACAATTCACGGCAGGGTGCAAGGCGTTGGCTATCGATACAGTATTTTGGATCATATCGAGCAGAATCAAATTATGGTCAAGGGCTATGTGAGCAACAAGCCCAATGGAGTTGTTGAGATTGTGGCTCAAGGCGACATTGAAGATTTAAAAGACTTGAGACGCTTTGCGGTAAAGGGGAGCGCCAAGTCTGAAGTCAGGGAAATAGAAGAAGTTTATCAGGAGATATCAAAGTATACTTACAGTAGTTTTGGCATTGAATATTAGGCTCGCTTTTCACTCAGGCGCGCTTTTCACTCTTAGGCGTGCTTAACCTTAAAAGACAAGACGCCGTTTTCATAATTTTTTTCAACGCTGTTAACGTCCAAAATCTTTTCTACATCAAACGACCTAGTCAAAGTTTCCACCTTTTTCACGCTCTCTTTGGCTCCTTCTTCCTGGCGGGTGTTTTCAAACCTTCTATTCAAGCTTAGAGTCAACTCTCTTTTGTGCCCGTCAATTTGAATATCCTTGGCCGTTTCGGGGTCGACTTGAAGTTGTACCGTGTACGAGTCTTTGTTTTCAATCACTTTAGGATCCAGACTGGTGGTGGTGTAGAATGGATCGCCGCTTTTGTCGCTGTCGAGTTTGTGAGCTTTTAAAACTTCATTGCGCAGATTTCTAATAATGTTATGTTTTCGGTTTTCAAGATTGGACAAGAGGGCCTCGTGCTTTTGGCTTAGCTCTTGAAATTTTTTCTCGAAATTTGCCTGAGTTACGGCCTGCTTGTGAGAGCCGTCGCTTTTCACTTTATTGATGGCGCGGTCATAATTGTCGCTTTTATTTGATAGCTCTTTTTGAAGTTTTTTCTCCTGGTTTGCCACAAGCTTGTCATTTTCTCTTCTTTGCCGGGCCAAGGCCTGATGGTATTTGTCCTCAGCCGCGGTCTTTTTCATAAAATACAATTGTTTGTCCATGGAGAGTTCTGTTTTAGCTTTCTCTTTTTGATTGGACAAATCAATTCTGCCGCTCTGCTTTAACTCTTGCTCTTTCGCCTCGATTTGCCTTTGCAGCCTTCCCAATTCAATATTGGCTTTTTGGTTTACCTCTTCCAACACCATGTCTTGTTTGTTTCGAATCATCGCGGCTTTCTCTTCAAAGTTCCCTTTTTTGTTTTCCAGGCTGTTTTGAAAATTGCGCTCGACGTTCTTCTTCCGGGCCTGCGTGTGCTCTTTAACTTCTTCGAGGCTTTCTTGCATTTTTTCCAGCGTTTTTTCATGGCGGTGGGCGCGCTCGACCAAATCCTTTTGATTGTTGTTTCTTATTTGGAGGACGTCTTGCGCCTGCTGGTTCGCCAGCTGGGCCTTTCTTTTTTGATGGGAGAGTTTGAGCGCTTCCAATTCATTTTGATGTTTTTCGCTGACATTGCGCAAATGATTTTTATGCGCCCGCAAGGAGCTCTTAACGTCCATTTTATCGCTCATTGCAATATCTCCTTGGGAAGTCTCGCGTAAGGGCTTTGGCAAAATCTTTTCTTGCCCGTGTGGCCTGGACATATCCAAGTTCGCAGAAGATCCACATTTATAAGCGAGTTGCCGCCATGGTAGGAGATATAGCTGACTGGATCCAAACTTGAAACGACTAAAGAAGTTTTAGGCTGGTCTTGTATGGGCACTTTGTTCACCACAATGTATTGATACACTCGGTACTCGGCGCGGGCGCCTGTCACTGTCACTGTCGCTGTCACTGTCACAAGAAGAGGCAGCAGCGTCAATGAGAAAAAGAAAGCCGTTTTTT
>JBBDND010000201.1:0-16770 GCA_040877865.1 Bacteriovoracaceae bacterium
AAAAAATAATTGAAGTTTTGGCCGGCAATTATCGCCAAATTGGAGAAGAGCAAACCGCTCCCCTGGCGCTCAATCACGACATGGGGGGAGGAGTTTTAAACTTTTCAGGCTTTAGCTGGCACAAGCCTTTGGCCAATTTTCAGCTCTATGTAAACCGCCAATTGGCGCCGGATCTTTTTAGCGACCGTTGGATTGTGCACGACACCTTTGTGGTGGGAGTTGACGCCTCCACCTTGCTTACAAATTTAAAAGAAGAAGACTTAATTGACATCAGCGATGAAGGCATTGGAGCTTTCGCCGGCGTTAGTTTTTTAAGAAAATACCACTATTATCACTTTGCCGGAACATTCCTCGAAGGTCTGCAGGCGGATTACTCCAAACTCTTTTTGTCTTTTACCAAATTCAATCCCCATAATGTTTTAAGATTGCCCCAATACGAGTTGATCAAAAAGCATGATCAGTTCACCTTTAACGCCGGCGGATTTGCCAACTTTCCTCCTACCGGAGGTTTTTCGGGACGGGCGGGAGTTCTCGTCAGCGTGGCGTACGAAAACACCGTTTCCATGCAGGCCTTGGGACCCAATGACAATCCGGAAGAAGGCGAATTTTTGCGCATGAGTGTGGACAAAAAAGTGGAGACAAGCGCCGACGCCCATTTAAGCTTGCAATTGGATTTTTTTAAAATTTTAAAATTGACTCTTTTGTCTTTTGATTTGGAATACAGCTACGGCAAAACCAACGCCACTCATCTTAGTTTTTTTGAAAAAGACCGCGGCGTCATAAAAGAATCCCCCCAACACAAAGAAGAGTTTAAAAATTTGGTCAAGGGCAAAACAGACCAGGTGCTGGAATTTAGAAACAACATTGTTCAACTTGACGAAAGAATCAATCAAAATCTTAACTCAAAATACTCGTTCTTGTTGATGGGTTCCGTCAAAAAAAGGCAAACGGAACAAATCAAAGTGATTAAAGACGGGGTAGAAAAAGTGTTTTACAAGCATTACGCCGAATCCATAAAGTTTATTCAAAACCTTTGGAGCAGAATCTTTGGAGTTGTGGTTTATAAAATTTTTGACTGGGACATTGGCGTCAAAAACGCCGCCGAATCCAAGAAAAAACTTTCTGTTGAGTTTGAGGACATGCAGGAGCTGGGAGAAGCGAAGGTTGACCAGCCCGACAAGTTTTCCGTCACCTTGACCCAGACGTTTCAAGCGGCTAAAACCCATCGCTGGTGGCACAAGCTGTATCGTAAAGAAAGTCAAAGGCATTTAAGCGACATGACAAACTTGGACGCAAAATATGTTGAAATGGTTAAAGAGCGCTCCTTAAGAGGGCCGCTGGAGATTTCCAGCAAGATTCAAATTCTCGCTCCTGGGCTTCATCATTTTAACTTCTTGGACGAAAACCGCGCTTTTAAAGTTTTCCAGAACATCTGCAAAGCCAAGCGCGGCTGTCAAAACTTGCTCAGAAGAAAATATGTCGATTACGCCTCCCATTTCCATCGTTATGGAGTTATTGATCTCATGCGCTTTAAAAGCTTTATTGGCTCGTATTTTAAACGGATCAACCACTACAGCGACATCCATTTATTGTTTGGCGCCAACAATGTCTTTATGAACGGACAATTTAACGCCCGCACCGCTGAAGGCGCCTCCTTTTCCACCTATTTTAAGGAAGGCGAATTTCAAGGCCTGGGCGTGATTGACACCTTCATGCGCGACGGTGTAACAAGGGCGCCTGCGAACATATCCGCAAAGTAATATGAAGGAAATCGACAAAGCCGTTGAGTTATTAAAAAAAGGCGACATCGTCGCCATTCCAACCGAGACGGTTTACGGTCTGGCGGCTTCCATACATTCTGAAAGCGGATTAAAAAAAATTTTTGAGATCAAAGAAAGGCCTTTTTTCGACCCGTTGATCGTTCATGTTCTTGACGTCGCTATGGCAAAAAGCTTGGCCGGCCGCTGGTCAAAAACATGCGATATTCTAGCCGCCGCCTTTTGGCCGGGACCTTTGACCTTGGTGGTAAAAAAGAGCGGCGAAGTCTCCGACATTATCACCGCCGGACTTGACAGTGTGGGGCTTCGCTGCCCAAATCATCCTGTCGCCTTAGAGGTTATAAAAAAGTTGAACGCGCCCTTGGCCGCTCCCAGCGCCAACAAATTCAAACGGACCTCCCCCACTAAAAAAGAGCATGTGCTTGCGGAATTTAACGGCGAAGTGATGACTCTCGAGGGAGGACAATCAGAGGTGGGGATTGAGTCGACTGTCGCCGGAGTCTTTGAGGATAGAATCGAGATTTATCGCCCGGGAATGATTACAAAAGAACGCATTGAAAACGCCCTTAAAAAAAATGGAGCGGCAATTCCCGTCAAAATGGTTCAAAGCCCGGTGGCGCCCGGACAGTTAAAGCATCACTATATGCCAAATATTCCCATCGTTCTTTCCTGGGACAACGCAACCCCCAATATGGAAGAGTTGGGACTGGGGGAAAAGATTGGAGAAGAATGGACGCTCGAAGAAAGTCCCGAGTTGGTCGCCAGAAAACTTTACGGCTTTTTCAGAGAAGCGGAGCGCTCAAACAAAGAATTTATTCTGATTGTTCTTAACTCTCATTTAAAAAGCCAAAGCGATTGGAGCGGCATACTAAATCGCTTGGAGAAGGCCAAATCTTTCGAAATTTTTTAAAAGCTTCAACAGTTTCCATTTCAAAAATTAATCTTTAAATTTTCCGATTCGACAAATTATTGATTTTAGCGAAGCGTCTTTGGCCTCAATTTTGAAAGTCTAATTCAGCGCAAGGAGAACTATGGAGTCAAAACGACCTTTATCTCATCAGGAAGAACGAGAGCAAATGGCCAGTGATCACAGAGCCCACAATGAGAGCGATCCCGTCAAGCAAAGAAAGATTCTCTTGACCATTGTGGAGTCAATGGAAACGAGCTCAATACCTTACGCCGTTATAGGAGGCATTGCGGGCAAGGAGCTGGGAAGACCTAGAGTGACTCACGACATAGACGTTTTCGTAAAACCGGAAGACGCGCCAAAAGCCCTGGTGGCGCTCAAAGAGCAGGCGTTTAAAACAGAGAAGCGCGATCCCGCCTGGCTTTACAAGGCATGGAAAGACGATATTTTGGTGGATATTATTTTTAAATCGGCTGGAGACATATACTTTGACGAGGAAATACAATCCCACGTGAGACGAGTTCCCTACAAAGGCCATTTTATCAACGCCATCAGTCCCGAAGATTTTATCGTGATAAAAGCCGCCGTCCATCAAGAGCAGATCCCCCATCATTGGGATGACGCGCTGGCGGTGCTAACCGAAGGCGAGCTTGATTGGGAGTATTTTGTAAGACGCTCCAGACACGCCCCCCGCAGAGTTTTGTCCTTGCTTATTTACGCTCAATCAAACGACATCGCCGTGCCTCTTGAAGTGATCCAAACTCTTTATAAAAAACTTTTTGAAACCTCAAAAACATTGGCAAAAGAAATTTTTCATCCTTATCGCCAGACGACAGCCGTAAAAGAAGAGGCTGCCGTTTCTAAAGACTCTATTATCTACACCAAGGGAAAAATCATAGAAGCGTTAAGCTCTGACGGAAGGACCGCGGATCATGATATCAAAATCGTTGTCACTGAAAAGGCCATAGACGCCAGCGGCGAGGTGTTCACTCAAAACCAAAAGGACGCCATAAAAGAAGTTTTAAAACAAGTAGCTCCAGAAAAAGAGATTCGAAACTTTGTGAATGTTCGCAGTTTGCCGGGGCCTGAAGTGAGCGAGGTTATTCAATGATTCGATTGGCCGCGGTTGGAGACCTGCATTTTGACAAAGATTCTCACAATCGTCTCTCCGTGTATTTTGAAGGCCTGGAAGATAAAGCCGATCTTCTCTTATTGGCGGGCGACTTGACAAACAACGGCCATCCCGACGAGGCCAAAGCGCTCGCGCATGATTTAAGAAAATGTCCGATACCGGTGGTGGCCGTGTTGGGAAATCACGACTTGCACTTGGATCAAGCAGACGCGGTTGTTTCCATTTTGCAAGACGCAAAAGCGCGCGTGCTCAGAGACAGCTCGACAACCTTCTCCATTAACAATGTCAGCGTGGGGATCGCGGGATCAAAAGGGTTCGGCGGCGGCTTTGTGGGAGCTTGCGGGGCGGATTACGGAGAGCCGGAAATGAAATCTTTCATGCGGCATTCAAAAAAAACGGCGAAAAAATTTGAAGAAGAGCTTTTGGCGCTTAAAACTGACTATAAAGTGGGTCTGCTTCACTATTCTCCAACGGCACAAACGCTTATGGGAGAAAAAAAAGAAATCTATCCATTTTTGGGGTGTTATTACTTGGCGGAGGCCCTTGACCACGGAGGAGCGGACATAGCCTTTCACGGCCACGCCCACAAGGGCACAGAAAAAGGCGAAACACCGGGAGGAACCCCCGTCAGAAATGTGGCGCAACCGGTGATTCGGCACGCTTTTAACATCTATTGCCTGAATAGAAACGAAGACCTAAAGAAAGAAAATATTATCTTAACAACTGTCTAATGCCGCCAAAGTATTGAATAAAAAACATAACGACTCCAAAAGCGATAAAAATAATCACCAGTTTTTTGTTGACGGTCATTGTCCTTTCCAACGTTTCCTTTCCCAAATCGCCCGGAATATTGTGCTGGTCCAAAATGGCGACCGCCCGGTCGATGTCTCTAATGGTAAAAACAAATTCTTCTTCGATGTCGCTTCTCTTAATCCCCATAAGAAATTTGGGATGAATAATTTTATACTTTGAAACGCTCTTATAAGGAAGACTCCTGTTAAAGAAGGGCAGTCCCCTGTTGATAATCATCCCGTTTTCACAGAACACGATTCCGCGAATGAAAGAATAATAAATGGCCGGAAACAAAATAGTGGCGCAGTACACCAGAAAATCTTCAGGATACTGAATATGAAAGTTCACCACGTTTTTAAAGCTGAACTCTCCCGGGGTTTGCAGCGTCAGGTTCAAAAGCAGCAATGCCGCGATATTAAGATACAGCAATTTGAATTCTTTCAACGCGGTTGATTTATAAAGTTTTTTTCCAAGATCTTCCATATAGTTAATGCTCAATATCGGGAACAATTCCCTGAGCGTACCGCAACATGTCCATCACTTCCCTGGCGCAGCCCTCGCCGGCGCCAAAATGAGTGACATAATCCACTCCCTCTCTGATTTCCATGCTGGCGTTGGGGACGGTCGCCGAAAATCCCGCTCTTTTCAAAAGAGGCAAGTCAAAAAACTCGTCTCCCATGTAAAGCACTTCCTCGTCGGAACAACCGGTGGCGGAGCAAACATGGTCAAAAGCCTCGCGTTTGTCTTCATTGCCCATGTGAACAATGTCAAGGCCGAGGCCCTGCATCCTTTTTGACACACCCACGCTGTCGCCGCCCGTAATGATGCCAACATGAAGACCGGCGGCTTTCAAAATTTTCATTCCATAACCGTCGCGAACGTGAAAAAAACGGTTAAAGCCGACTTCTTCGCCGGACCAGTAAACTTTTCCGTTGGTGAGTATGCCGTCCACGTCAAAAAGAGCGACTTTTATCTTTTTTAGTTTTGAATGAAAAGGCTTTGATATTTCTCTTAAGTCTAAATCTCTATCGCAATAAAACATTAAACAACTTCCTTTATTTGCAGCAGTTTCTCCACCATTGGTTTGACTTGATCAAGCGGCAACTGGCTGGTGGCGTCTGAAAGCGCCTTTTCAGGATTGGGATGGGCCTCCATAAAAATGGCGTCCGCTCCCGCCGCGACGGCCGCTTTGGCCAAAGTCAAAATTTGTTCCCGCTTGCCGCCAGTGGATTTTCCAAGGCCTCCTGGTTTTTGCACGCAATGGGTGGCGTCGTGAACCGTCCTCACGCCAAAAGATTTCATAATCTGAAAGCTCGCCATGTCCACGACCAGGTTGTTGTAGCCAAAACTGGTTCCTCGTTCGGTCAAAAGAATTCTGTCCAAAGGCAAAAAGTTTTGAGCCTTTTCAACTATGTTTTGACAATCCCATGGCGCCAAGAATTGTCCCTTCTTGATCTTTAACTGTCCGCCGTATTGTTTGCAGGCCTTGGCTCCGGCCACAATCATGTCAGTCTGACGGCACAAGAAGGCCGGGACTTGCAAGGTGTTCACCACACTCGCCACCACTTCCGCTTGGGAGGGCTCGTGAAAGTCGGTGATGGTGTCCAAGTCGAAAGTCTTGCCAACTTTTTCCAATATGCGCAAGCCTTCGTCCAAGCCGGGACCGCGGTAAGAATCAATTGAGCTGCGATTTGCTTTGTCAAAACTTCCCTTGAAGCTCACTTTTATCTTGTCTTTAAAAGGCTCCAAGTCCTTTACCAACCGTTCGGCTACTTGCATGGCAAGCTCCTCCGACTCCAAGACACATGGGCCTATAAAAAATTCCATTTTGCTCATTAGTTTTCCTTTTATTTTTCTTTTTGCTTTTCCCAGGCAGCTTCCACAAATGTTTTAAACAGTGGATGCGGGTGGAAAGGCCTGGATTTGAATTCCGGATGGTATTGACAGGCGATAAAGTAAGGATGGCCTGACAACTCGATAACCTCCACCAGATTCAGTTTCTTGTTCACGCCGGAAATTGTCATGCCGGCCTCTTTTAATTTGGAAACGTGTTCGTTATTGACCTCTAAGCGGTGTCTGTGCCTTTCGGAAATCTCGGTCGATCCGTAAATTTTCTGGGCAAGCGAGCCTTTTTCCAGTTGGCAATCGTAAGCTCCAAGTCGCATCGATCCGCCCTTTGAGATGTCCCGGGACTGGCCTTCCATATAATGAATGACATACTCGCCGGCTTTTTCAAATTCCATGCTGGTGGCCTTTTTTATTTCGGCAACGTTTCTGGCATACTCAATCATGGCAAGCTGCATGCCCAAGCAAATGCCAAAGAAGGGAACTTTATTTTCCCGCGCGTGTTTAATGGCGATAATTTTTCCTTCCGTGCCCCGCTCTCCAAACCCGCCGGGCACAAGGATCCCGTCGACTTTTTCCAACTTGTCCATTTGGCCGGACTCGAGCTCCTCGGAGTCGATGTAAACCATCTTCAATTCCACTTGATTGGCGATGGCGCCGTGTCTCAAGGCTTCGTCCAAAGACTTGTAAGATTCAATCAAGTCGGTGTACTTGCCCACGACTCCAATTTTGATTTGAGCCTTGGGATTTTCCACGTTGTAGACGACTTTTTCCAAATCCTCTATTTTCGGTCTGCCGGTCCAGATTCCCAAAAGTTCGGTCACTTTGGCGTCTAGACCTTGCTCATGGAAAGAAAGAGGCACTTTGTAGATGGAGTCCAAATCGATGGATTTAAAAACATTTTTTTTAGGCACATTGCAGAACAAAGATATTTTATCCAAAATGTCTTGATCGATGTCTCTGTCCGCGCGGCAGATGATGATATTTGGAAAAAGGCCTATCGAGCGCAATTCTTTCACCGAATGTTGGGCCGGTTTTGATTTCAACTCTCCAGCGGCGGCCAAATAAGGAATCAGAACCAAGTGGATAAACAAAACGTTCTCTTGTCCCACATCGTGGGAAAGCTGTCTTATGGCCTCCATAAAGGGCTGGGATTCGATATCCCCCACAGTGCCGCCAATCTCCCCTATCAGAAGGTCGCTGTCTTCCGCGGCGATGTGGATTCTTCTTTTAATTTCTTCCGTGATGTGGGGAACCACCTGAACGGTTTTGCCCAGATATTTGCCTTCTCTTTCGTTCTCGATCACCTGCAAATAAACTTGCCCGGTGGTGAAATTGTTCTTTCTTGACAGAGTGAGCGAAGTGAATCTTTCATAGTGGCCAAGATCTAAATCGGTTTCCGCTCCGTCGTCCGTGACAAAAACTTCTCCGTGTTGAGTGGGACTCATCGTTCCCGGATCCACGTTTATATAAGGATCCATTTTCAGCATGTTGATTTTTATTCCGCGTCTCTCGATCAACGAGGCCAAACTGGCGGCCGCCAGTCCCTTGCCCAAGGAGCTTGAAACACCCCCGGTGATAAAGATGTATTTCTTATCCTTTTTTCCCACTTAAAACTCCTTCTATCGCGTGTATGTCTTCAGGAGCGTCCACTCCCGCGAGAAGCGCCTCGGTGACAATGGCTCCAATATTCATTCCATTTTCCAGCGCTCTTAATTGTTCCAACTTTTCCGCTCTTTCAAGACGGCCAGGTTTTAATTTTACAAATTGGCGCAAAGCGGCCGGTTTATAGGAGTAAAGACCAATATGCTGGTGCCAAGAACCAGAGCCTGGACCAAAGCTTGGAATTGACGCCCGTGAAAAGTACAAGCATTTTCCGTCATTCTCTGAAAGAGCGCACTTGACCACATTGGGATTTAAAAAATCTTTTTCGCTCTCGCTTCTTTCGCGACTCTTAACCGCGGTGCAAATATCAAAGGAGCTCTGCGCGTGAAACTTGACCAAATCAAGCAAGATCGAAGCTTTTAACAATGGCTCGTCCCCTTGGACGTTGATCACAAAATCATAGCTCTTCTCAAAAAAAAACCTCTCCAGCGCCAAAGCCACTCTTTCGGAACCGGTGGAAACTTCATCGTCCACCCTTAACACGGGCTGGTTATGAGCTTTTAAAAAATCTTCTATTTCGTCATTGTCGGTGACAACGGCGCAATCAAAGCCGGTTTCGCGACAGTTTTCAATCACGTGTTGAATCATGGGTTTATCATGGATTTTAGCGAGAGGTTTGCCTGGAAATCTTGTTGATCCGTGCCTGGCGGGTATCAAAATAAGCGTCTTTGACATGCTTCCTCTGCTTTCTTAAATCAAAATATTATCCAATAGAGCGCTTAAAGGCCATGATTTATTGCGCAACACAAAGCGGCAAAACCATGCCGCTCTACCAAATGTCCGCGCAAATTTATATAATTAAATCATGCTTTTAAGATTAGCCCTCGCTATGGCCCTTTTCACTCTCCCGCCTTTAAACTCCTCATCGGAGCGGGGAGCCCTGGCTCAAGAAATAGACAGAAAGGACTTAATCACCGATCCCGCCATCAGCCGCCGCTGCAAGCGTCTTTTGAATCAGAGAGACGACAAAATTCACACGCGCCAAAGGCTACGGGCGCTGCTTTTGCGCAATAACAAGTTGCTGGGACGAGTGGAAGAAAACAGAGAGTCCATCCAATCTCGGCTGCAATTCACCCAAACCAAAATCAAAAACAATATTCAACTGGCGGAGCTTAAAATCCAAAAGATGGAAGAAGACATCGTTCGCAAAGGATGCCCAGGCGTCGCTCTTTAAAATACCTCTGTAAAAGCGCTCTTTTAATTAGAAGTTAAGAAACTAAATCCTTTTACACTCCCTTTTTTCTGATGTTAAAATTCAACTATTCGCGATAAGGAATCTCGACCGTTATGAAATGGATTTTGTTTATATTTCCCTATTTCGCCGGGCTCGCAATGAGCCTTGCTCCGGATATGAGCCTTGCTCAGGACGTGAGCCTGGAGGAAGTGGAAAAAGAGCTGGAAAGTGAAGGGTTCGCGCCTGAAAAAGAGGCGATGACGCTTACTTTGCAAGAGGCCATAGCCCGCGGACTGCGCAAAAACAGCGAACAAAAGATTCGAGCGTATCAAAAAGAAATTGTGGAACTTAATTGGAAGGACGCCTATGAAGGCTTTTGGTTCCCCCAGTTAAGCCTGACCCTCAACACCTCCAACCATCAAGTCGATAGCGTGTACCAAGACCAAGAAAACGCTCAGCTTCCCAAGACCCCCAGCGGCTTTGTCGGTTTGGAGTTTGAGGAGTACACCATCTTTAACTGGGGAAAAGACTATTTGGAATATTTAAACCATAAGGCCGTTTATAAAAGGCAAAACCAAGAGTTAAAGGAAAAAAAGCGGGCCTTGCGCTTTCAGATTATAAACCAATACTTCAATCTCTCGCGCTTTAAAAATATCAGAAGCGTGAAAAAATCCCAACTTAGGCACACATCTTTTATCTACCGTCTCTCAAAAGAAAAATTGGCCCTGGGAAAGATCCATCGCCAAGAATACTTGCAAGCAAAAGGGGAATTTCTTCGCTCTCACCAAGAATTCCAAGAAGTGAACGCGCAAGTCGCCGTTCTGGAACAGGCCATGGCCGAGCTTTTGGGGGACGATCTTGCCACCACCTACTCTCTTGCCAACCAATTAAAGTTTGTTCCCTTAAACATTCAAAAAGAAGAATCGTTAAATTTTGCCCACACGGCGGGGCCTGATTATCGCCAGGCCAAAGTCGATTTGGAAAACGCCAATAGAAGCTTTGAAAAGACCTTAAAGGAAAATTTGCCTTTGCCTGAATTTACCGTCCGTCTTGGAGCCTATCGCAGGAGCTTTTCCGACGCGGGGGCGCAAGACAGAGTCACCACTTACGGGGATGGAAGAAACGTGGAAGTGGCGGCCAGCATTAATATGAAGTGGAGGGTTTTTGGCTCTGGAGGTTTTTTGAATTCAAGAGTGAAGGAACGCTCCTATTTTGAAAAAAGAATCGCCGAAATAAATTTTTACGAAACAAGAAGAGACATTAACGTGGGCATATCCACTTTTCACCGACAGATTCGCCACTTGGAAGAAAGAGTGGAAGCCGCCAAAGCAAGATTAAAAAACGCGCAAGTTTTGTTTGACACCGCTTTGGACCGCTACATTTCAGGCAAAACCTCCTTTCCCAATATAAAACTGGTTTTAGACTCTCTTATCAACTCTGAAGAAGACCTGGAGAGCGCGAAATACGAACATTTGGCCCAAAAACTCAACTTGGCCAACGCCTCCGGCATTGACGATTTTCCCGGAGAAAAATTTGACAACCTGGTGTTGAAATGAACAAAGCTTTATTCTTTTTACCTTTGATTTTTAGCTTTTCATCAAGCCTTTTCGCTGTCGACGACTTGGAAAGGGAGCGACTCTTTAAAACTCCCGAGCCGGAGACGCTCACTCCGAGGACGATTCGAAAGAACAAGCGAGTTTTTCTCTACAATGAGAGTTTGCTAATGGAAGACCAGGGCGGATATATGGAGGCGAAATACACCGGCAACGATCATAACCGCTTTTCTTTGGGCTATCACTTCTCCTCCAACTATGAAGACTTTAGCCAGCTGAGCTCTTTGG
Organism: Bacteriovoracaceae bacterium; assembly: GCA_040877865.1. Lineage (GTDB taxonomy): Bacteria > Bdellovibrionota > Bacteriovoracia > Bacteriovoracales > Bacteriovoracaceae > UBA845. The sequence continues at coordinate 11,135 of JBBDND010000201.1, forward strand.
AGATCATGTTTTCCCGCCAGTTAAGAGTGTTTACTGAATTATGGATCTCTTTTCAGGCCAAAAGAACAACCGGAGCCTACGAAGCCTTGGCCGACGAGGTCCAATCCGCAAACGGAGACATTGAAAGAAGCGGCTCCGCGCAATCATTCACCACATTGGGGCTGGGAGGCGGATACCGCTTTCGGGCGTTAAGCGGTTTTTTTGATTCCAACCGAATGTTTGAAACGGTAGACGCTTATTTGACCTACAACTATCACCTTGACGGCGCAAGCGACGTCCAGTACCAAGGATTTGGACTCTCCGCGGATTATGGCCTGCACTACCGGGCGACAGAAAGTTTTTTTTACGGAACAAAGCTTTCTTACAACATCTCCAACCTGGCGAGGAGCGAGGAAGAAGGCGAAAGTCTGCCGGATCGATCGCTGGTTTTTGGATGGCTAAGTCTTGGCTTTGAGCTTGGATATTATTATTAAATCAGCCCTTATATAAGCTCAGGCACACATAAAAAGGACCTGTTATGATTGAACGTTATGATTGCGCGGAAATCTCGGAAATATGGAAAGACCACAACAAGTTTTCCACTTACTTGCAAGTCGAACTGGCCTTGACCAAAGCTCTGGAAGGAAAAAAAATTCCCAAAGGCGTCCACGAGGCCGTTAAAAACGCCGCGAAGATCAACCCCGAAAGGATAAAAGAAATAGAAGCCGTCACCAAACACGACGTCATCGCTTTTTGCTCCTCCATCACAGAGAATCTTCCCGAAGAAGTTTCAAAGTACTTTCATTTTGGCTGCACATCAAGCGATATCATCGACACGGCCACCACTTTGCAGATCAAGTCATCGATAGATTTAATTTTAAAACAATACAAAAAGCTTCTAAAAGCTTTGGAAGCCAGGGCCAATGAGACCAAAAACATTATTTGCATGGGCCGATCTCACGGCATGAACGCCGAGCCCATGAGTTTTGGCCAAAAATTCCTGTCGTTTTATTCGGAACTCTATCGCCATTATATCGAGCTTAATCGTTATTTTTTGGAAGATTTAACCGGCCAGCTCTCCGGCGCCGTTGGAAACTACACCATTTTAGACGCGGAAACAGAAGCGCAGGCCATGCAAACTTTGGGGCTCAGGGTTGAGCCTGTTTCAACTCAAGTTATTCCCAGGGACAGGATAGCGAAACTTGTTTCCATCACCTCCTTGATCGCCTCGGCAATTGAACGGCTCGCGGTGGAAATACGCCATTTACACCACAGCGACATTGGAGAAATTCATGAAGGCTTTTCCAAAGGCCAAAAAGGCTCTTCCATCATGCCTCACAAGAAGAATCCGATCTCTGGCGAGAATCTATCGGGCATCGCTAGAGTTATTCGCTCCCACCTTTCAGTGGCGCATGAAAACATTCCCCTGTGGCATGAAAGGGACATCTCCCATTCCAGCGCGGAGAGACTGATATTGCCCGACAATCTGGGACTCACCTTCTACGCGCTTAAAAGGATGAGCTCGACAGTGGAAAACTTGGTTGTCAATAAAGACAGAATCCAAGAAAAAGTTTTTAAAACCTTTAGCTACCTCTCCAGCTATGTTCTGCACCAAATTATTGAAAATGTGGATATCGCCAGAGAAGACATATATCCTGTGGTACAAAAGGCCGCCTTTGAGGCCAAAGACGGCAACGAATTTTTAGATTTTATTTCCAAAGAGCCAAAATTTGAAAAGCTTGACCTGTCAAAGGTCAAAGGCTTTGGGGAAGTGGCTTTAAAAGAGCTTTATCTGGGAGAAACGGAGCGCGTTTTTGAGAGAGTTTATGAGGAATATCCTCCTCTTGAGTAAAACTATAACTTTTGGATAATATAGTCTTCGCCTTGAAAGAGGCCTTGCTCTTTTTCAAGGTAACGTTTGGCGTCCTCCAAGGTGTCAAAAAGGCCAATGCTCACGCGATACCAATTGCCTTTGCCGGGGATGTCAGCCTCGTTGATAATAACGTCGTAGCCTTTCACTATAAAAGCGTCGGCAAAGTCTTCGGCCGCCGCTTTAGATTGGTTAGAATAAAGTTGGATGGTAAATTTTCCTTCAACATTGTCGCTCGGAGCGTATAGCTCGTCATAGTTTTGAATCTGCTCCTCGGAACCAGCGGTTTCTATCACAGGCTCGGCTTGGGAGTCTTGTCCTTCTCCTCCCGCCTCGTCAATATCGCCGGCCGCCAATTTTTCCATTTCTTCTCTAAGTCTTGCCTCCACCTCGGCGGCGCTTTCAACATTGGGTTCCACTTGAGGATCTTCCCGGTCTTGCAAGGCGCCTTCAAAATCTTGAGGCCGCTCGTTTGCGCCCTCATCGACAACAGACTCGACGTATTCCTCATCCACAGATTTAAGATTAATGTCTTGGACCTCTTTTGCGGTGAAGCCCTCTTCTTTTAAAGAGAGCTGTTTTCCAATTCTGACTCCCAAAGTGAACGCCGTCACGGCGATAACCACAATAAAGACAAAAATAAGGACGACTTCTTTTTTTTCAAAAACGAAAAGCTTGTTATTATCTTCCATCATATTTCTATTCTATAACCCCTTGGAATTTCGCGCAATCACTTTCCTTTTTCCGCAGATGAAAAGGTCCTTCTTTTTCCCCAAGCTTTGCTGTTTTTTTAGAAATTTTTGATTTAAGAAAATTCAGCGCGCTTAAAAAGCCGCTTAACAAAGGAGATGAAAATGAAGAGAGCTTTAAACAATCAAAAAGGTCAAGGAATGCTGGAGTACATAATTCTTACGGGCCTTGTGGGTATTTTTTGCCTGGCGGCTTTTAAAACCATGGGCAAACAAATGAAAACAAGAATTAATCATATCAATCAAAAGATCGTTGAAGATCTCAAAATCAAATAATGGCGGCTTTTCAGTTTTGCCTCTTTGCCCCCGTTCTCATCTTCTCCTTCTGGAAAAGCGCCGAGCTATTGGTCAAATCCCGTTGCCGCTCGCTCGCGATCGAACAAGCCGCGCGGGCGGCGCTCGCGCAAACAGTCAACAAGGCCCGTTTAAAACCCTTTCTGTCAAAAAGCGCCGCCTGTGGATTTGCGATTGATGTTCCCTTTTCTCTGGGCAAGGGGCTAGATTATGAATAAAGAATTCTTGGGAGAAAAGGGCAATTTCACCGTCATGAGCGCGCTTTTTTTATTCATGTTTGGTTCGTGGGCCTGTCTGTATTTACAAAAAGAGCTGCTTGATTTTGCGAGACTCAAAGCCAGGCTTAGAGCTTTTTACTGCATGAAAAATTTAAACGGCTCCGTAAAAAGCGGTGTTCAAACAATAGAAAAACTAAACCATGTTATTGACGCTTCCAACGCGGCAATAGCCGCTTCGGGGATCGCCCCCCAACTTCTAGCCGCGGCGAAAGCGGCTAAAAAAACCGCTCAAGCGCTTCAAGACGGCCGGCATCTTTCTCATATGAAAAACCTGGTTGAACTTGGCAGAAAAAAGTGTCTTTTTAATTTAGACGCATATAAAACCCCGTATAAACACAAGATTCTGTTATCAAGAGACGCTTTTGGAAAAGCAAAGTTAAGGAAAAAAAAATGGAGCCAGACAAGTTTAAGCAAAGAAATCGTTTTAAACACCCGCGCCCAATCCATAAGAAGCGAAGTAAAGCTCGAAAGCGAGTCCTGGGAAGTTCGCGAGGTTTTGCCGTGGCGGAAGTAAGTGTGGCCCTGTTTGTCATTTTCGCCTGTCTCGGCGCCTTTTTAAAAACTTATTACGCGCTGGAAAAAAAGAAAGCGCGAACTCTTGAAGCCTTTGAGGCTTCTTGGAAACAACTGGACGAGAAGCATGGGGAATAAAACAAGTTTTAAACATAAAATTCTTTTTATATTTTTGCTGGTGCTAGGCAACGCGTTGATGGCGCTGTTCACTTTGGGACAAGAGCCTCCCCCTCCGCCGCCAGAATCCGGCTCCATAACGAGAAACGGATACGTTAGTTTAAAAGTTAAAGCCAAATTGAAAGCGCCGCTTGACCCCGGGCTCCCCGTGGTCTGTGTTGGCGAAGACAGCGGCCTGGTCGTCAAAAACGCCTTTGTCATCAAAGAGTACAGAAGCGATTTCGGCGCGGAAAACTTTTTGAAAGAGCGAGTTCAAAAAGAATACCTGGTCTCTCTTCCCAAAGAAGAGGCTTCTAAGATGTTAAGAGACGAAACCTTTGCCATTTTTCCCCATGGCCTGGAAATAGAAAATAAAAAAAAGGAGACAAATTATGAGATTATTTATTAGTCTTTTAGCTATTTTTTTGGAGTCCCAGGCCAGCGTCATAGTTGTCTATGATTCTTCGCAATTTAACTATGGCCGATTGATCCAAAAGCGCTTTGCCGAAAAACACCATATTCCGCGCAAGCTCGCCAAGGTTTTTCCGGTCAAGCGTTGTCCGGAGAAGAGAGAATTTTCAAACAGGTTGGTATTGTGCGCGACTAATAAAGAACTGGAAGTTTTAAACTCCAGTTCTTCTATCATTAAATCTTTGACTGTTTTTAAAGGCGAGGCGGAATGAATTATTTTTCTTTGTGGATCGCAAACTTTGGGGTTGTTCCCTGGTTTTCATTCTTGTTTTTTCTTTTCTTGCCCATTTTCTTTAGTTTAAGAGCTCTTCTTGTCTTTGTAATTTGGGTATTAGAGGCCATGATATCTTCCTTTGCTAAATTTTCTTACTCAGAAACAAGTTTTTTATCCCTCAAGGGGCGGATTGTCAAAGTGTTTTTATGCTGTTTAGCCGCGCTCCCCAACTTTGCCAACGCCAAGGAGCTGAAATCTAACGAGCACTTTCTGGCAAAAGGAGAACAAGTCGAGCTCGCCATGCAGGATTTGGAATCATTTTCCGTCGGGAACAAGGAAGTCGTCAAGAGCAAGTTTTACGCGGCGAAAGGCAAGCTGCTGGTAAAAGGCCGCTCTTTGGGATTTAGCGATTTGGTGGTTTGGACCAAGCGCGGCGTCAAAGTTTCCCACCACTTCTACGTTGTATCAAAAAGAGAGCAATTGACAAGCTTCCAATTGGCAAACGACTTTAAATCCTTGGGTCTAAACGTGAAAGCTTTGGCGTTTGAACTTTTGGTTTCCGGTGAGCTTGACAGTCTGCAAGAGCTTTCGCTTTTCAATCTTTACATGCGGAAAAACCGTGACAAAGTCATAAACATGGTCAAACTTTCCCAAAAATTAAAAAACAAGATCATTTCCAATATTTACCTAAAGCTTTCCAACGACAGCTCGCTGTTGATTTGTTCACCCGTCCAAACTCAAATTGAATGCCTGTATGAAGGCATGGACACAAATAGCCCAAAAGTAAAAAAAGTCGCTCGCGATTATATGGCCGCGTTCACTCCAAGAAGCCACAAGTTCGCGGTCTCCAATTATAAAATCGAATTCAAAGTTTTTAAAACCGACAAGAACGAGATGACAAACTTGGGGCTTGGACTTGACAAGCTTGGAGCAAGAGTGGGCGACCTTCTCAATGGCTCCCCCGAAACTTTGGTTCAAGAAAATCGGCTGTTTTTTTCAAATAAAGACCTTGCCTCCAAGGTTGTATCAAGCCCCGCCATCCTTACAAATTTAAACCACCAAAGCTCAATTCAGCTGGGAGCGGAAATCCCGGTGGTGAGCCAAAACCAGCA